>JAJYZK010000089.1 GCA_021799945.1 Acidobacteriota bacterium | reverse complement strand
CCATCTCCAACGAGGAGTCGCGCTATACCCTTAACGGCGCCCTTTTGATTCTCAAGGCCGAATCGATGGCCATGGTCGCAACGGACGGACATCGCCTGGCCCATCTGGAAAAAAAGGGTGAGTCGCTGCAGAACATCAGCGGAGAGAAGAAAACGCTCATACCTCGAAAGGCGCTCGCCGAACTCCAGGCGTTGCTAAACAACTCAGAGGAAGAGACGCTAGATTTTTACGACGACGAACATACGCTTTTCTTTCGCCTTGGAAGGCGCGTGCTCACCACCCGGAAACTGAACGGCCAGTTTCCCAACTACGAAGCGGTGCTGCCGCGGGACAACAATAAATTTGTGGTGGTGCGCAGCGAAGATTTGATGGGATCCATTCAGCGCGTGGCGCAGTTCGCGGATGAACGCTCCGGCGCCATCAAAATTCGCCTGGAGCAGAATGAGATGAAAATTTCGTCCTCCTCCACCGAGGCTGGAGAATCCGAAGACACGATCGAAACCCCTTACAATTTCGATCCTCTCGTAGTGGGATTCAATTCCACCTATTTGATCGATTTTCTTAAGGCGGTGGGCAATCGGGGCGAGGTTCGACTGGAGTTCAAAGACACCCAGTCCGCAGGACAAATGCGCCCCGAAGATTCAGATTCGGATTTCAAATACCGCTACGTCATTATGCCGATGCGTATCTGAGTCAGGGAATCCCAACCCGCGCCGCTCCTGCGGTCCACCGGCGCCCGGATAGAAAACAGCGAGGAAATCCAAAATCCGCTCTCCCATCCTCCCGCAATAATATCCAAAACTCATATTTACGTATGTGCTTTGGTATTTCATTTCTCAGTCCATGGTTGGGTTCGATCCGATTTCTTTTCTCCGGGACACTTTCCAGCGCATGCTGCAACTTTGGTAACTTCCACTATCTGGGGAGCAAAACTGAATCGAATGTGTGGCAGGCTGGTTGGAGCAGAGTTTGAGAGCGGTTTGGCACGGAGCTTGCACTGTCGAAACTCCCAAACGAAAGGCGGATTTTCTCTCCGCAGAAGACTCGCTGCGTTTTTCTCCAGGAGGGGCTCATGCCTCGGATGCGCCGGCTCTTGATTTCGACCTTTGTCGCTGCCTTCTCGATCCTGTTTGTCACCACCTCCACAAAACTGGCGCGCGGACAAGGCATTACAACCGGATCGATCACCGGCACGGTAACCGATCCGCAGGGAGCAGTTGTTCCCGGGGCCACCGTAACTGCTACGGCAACAGCTACGGGCGTGGTATTGACAACCGTCAGCCAACCCAATGGAGACTTCGACTTCTACAACCTTCCGCCCGGAAGTTACGATGTTCATCTTGCGGCGCCGGGATTTCAAGCCATTGACGCGAAAGGCGTGGTCGTTGTCTCCGGCGGCGCCGCTGACCTGAAGAACGAGCAACTGAGCATCGGGGCCAGCACCACGGTAAATGTGCAAGCGGAGAATGCCGCTCAGCTCGACACCACCCAATCCCAAATTCTGACCACCTTCTCCTCGCAACAATTGGAGGCGCTGCCGTTGGGGAACGGACTGGACGAAGTTACGTTTCTGATCCCCGGCGTCGCCCGCGCGGGAGCGGCCACCTTCACCAATACGAACGCCGCGACCGGAACTAGTGTGAATGGGCAGCGAGATCGGTCAAACAACTTTGAGATCGATGGCCAATCGAACAACGACAACTCAATTGGAGGGCCTCAGATTTTTTTCGGCAATCAGGATGCGCTGCAGGAGATTCAGGTGGTCACCAACGATTTCAGCGCGGAGTATGGCCGCAATATGGGATCGGTGGTCAATTACATCACCAAAAACGGAACCAATACATTCCATGGAACGGGGTTTGAGTTGTATACCGGCTCCTGGCTCTCCTCCTTCAGCAATCAGGAGAAGTCTCCGGTCTTTGGATTTTGCGCCGGGGGCCAAACGCCGGCGGCCAATTCCTGCATCCCTCCATCGCTCCCGCGGGTAACAGCCAATAACTTTGGAGGCACACTGGGCGGCCCCATTTGGAAGAATAAAGTCTGGTTTTTCGGCAGCGCGTACTGGCAGCGGGTATACACCGGCGTCATTCCATCCAGCTCAGCCGGCCTGCTTACGCCGACTCCGGCGGGGATCGCGCAGTTGCAGAAGGACTACCCCGGCAGCTCGGCAGTTGCGATCCTGTCCAAGTACGGGCCGTTTGGCATACCGGTCGGCAATCCGATCGTGGTTCCGGGATCGACCCAGCAGGAAAATGTAACCTTGCCCAACGGAGCAATCACCCAGGTCCAGGTGGGCCAATTCGAGCGCTCCGTCGCCAGTCCATACACCGATCAGGAGCAACTCGGACGCCTGGACTTCCAACCCACCCAAAACGACCACCTGTTCGGACGATATTTCCACCAGGCAAACCTAACGGTAGCCGCCCCGTTCACGCCGATCAGCACAGGCTATTTCGTCAATGTTCCTGCGCTATCCGACTCCATCGGAGCGGACTGGACGCACACCTTTTCGCCGCGCATGGTAGACCAGCTCCGCTACAGCTTCCAGGAGAGCAAATTCTACTTCCAGGGCGGCTCCGACCCATCCTGCGTTTCGACGAATTTTCCGGAGTGCGCGTCGAATCTCATCTTCATCGGAGGCACCCCCGACGCCAGCTTCGGCCTCAACGGCGCCTTTCCGGAGGGCCGTACGGTTAAAGTGACCCAGGTGCAAGACAACGCAACTTTGACCCGAGGCAAGAGCACCATTCTTTTTGGAGGCGAATACGATTATCAAAACTCGCCCAACACCTTCCTTCCCAATTACAACGGCGCCTTTCTCTACAGTGATCTGAGCGCCTTCCTCAACGATCCCAAAGGCACGGGACTCCTCGACTTAACCAATGGAAGCCCGAACATTCCATTTACCGAGGGCGACTTCGCCTTCTATCTCCAAGACGACTGGAAAATCGAAAACAACCTCACCTTCAACCTGGGCCTGCGCTACGAGTATTTCGGGCAGGCGGTCAACGAGCTCAACAAGATCTCCGTCGCCCAGCAGACCGGCCCGAATCCCTTCTGGAGCACCAGCCTTCCCCTTTCCGCGACCACCTTCCCCAAGGTAGACCGGCAATGGAGGAACATCCAGCCGCGCATCGGTTTCGACTGGAATCCCGGCGCCTTCAACGGGAGATTCGTTGTTCGCGGAGGGTACGCGATCAATTACGACCCGGTCTTTTACAACCCGTTCCTGAATTCGTATGACGCCGCCCCGGTGACCAACAACGCCGTATTCGGATGCAACGGTCCCTGCCTGCCAGCGGGCGGCGCGTTTAGCGGCGCGGCGGTGCGCGCGGCAAACCTGAAGTTTCTCCCTACCGGGAGCGATCCACGCACCCAGAACCTGAGCACCTTCCCGACGAACTTCCGAAACCCGCGCGCGCAAACCTACTACCTGGGAATCCAATATCAAGTGAGCAGAGCCGCCGTATTCTCCACAGAGTATGTCGGCGTTCACGGCACGCAAAATTTCCAGCAGACGGACGGCAATCCCTTTCTCCTGCCCGTGGCCCTGGCCTTTCCGAATGTGGTCTCGCCTTCTTCGCTCTGCCAGAACCCCACGGCGACCGGTTATGGCCGTCTCAACTGCAACTATGCCAACGTCAGCACGCTCACGAATGGCGCGTGGCTGATCTATAACGGCCTGCAGTCCAGCTTGACCACCCAGGACCTGCATGGGCTAACAGCCACCATCGCATACACTTACAGCCAGGCGCTGGACAACGCCAGCGAGATCTACGCCACCGGGAGCGCGGGGGTGGCCAACGAATATCCGCAAAACCCTCTGAATCCCAACCTGGGGGAGCGCGGGCAGAGCGCCGTCTCCTACCCCAATGTCGCTTCCGTGAGCCTGACCTACAATATTCCGGGATTCTTCAACCAATCCAGGTGGATGGGTAGACTGCTCGGCGGGTACAGCCTGAACACGATATGGCTGTACAACAGCGGCCAACCTTACAACCCTTTGCAGCCCCTCACCCTCCCGAGCGGGGATACCAGCTACTGCGATGGCGTCTTCAATACCTCGTTCCCCGGGACGGACACCTGCCGCATGATTCTCTCCAATCCCCGGGCGCCGCTGAATACGGTGGCCTATCTTACGGTCGATCCAGCCAATCCCAGTGTTGGCCCCAGCTACTATGTGTACGGAACCACCGGAGGGACCAACGCCGCCGGCGCCCCCATTCCGGGAACCCCGATCTCGCCCAAGGATGCGCACTGGATCGTCAACAATCAACTGGAGGCCAATGCGATTGGAAACCCCTATGGAGGCTCCGGCCGCAACATTCTTCGCGGGCAGCCGTACGACAACGTTGACGCCAGCATCTTCAAGACGACAAAGATCCGGGAAAACCTTTCCTTGCAGCTTCAGTTGAATGTCTATAACGCCTTGAATCACGACTTTCTGGGGACGCCCAACATCAATTTGAGCGCCTTCAATGCGGCCAATCCGATCAATCCGTTTCTTTCCCTCGCGTACAACTCCACGGGGATTCCCAATCTGGGCAACGTGACTGGAAACCGGCTGGTGCAGATCGGGGGCAAGATTATCTTCTGAGGTGGAAGGCGGCCGCCTGCCGTACCTGGCGAGCCGGGAGGCATAAGCGAGGAGACGAGGATGGGCGTCATTTCCCATTCGCATCCGCGCCGCCGGCAAGGCGCCCCCGAATGGCCGAATGGAGAAGAAGCTACCCCGTCACTTCGCTCCCGGCGTTCCCCGTTTCCCTGAGGTCTTTGCGTCGGATTTAGTCCTGCCCGCAGCGGAAACCTTCCGGGTGGGCGACTTGCGCGCAGCGCGCGTCTTTTTCATCCGCATTGTTTTCAACTGATCGATGGCGACGGCCTGCGCCGACGCTCGCAGCCGGTCGATGCCGTAATAGGCCCGCTTCTCCGCCAGAAAAATGTGGACTACGAAGTCCACGTAATCCATCAGGATCCACTCGCCTTGGCGGCGGCCCTCGACCGAATTCGGGTGGGTTTGGAATTCACGTTTCAGGCGCAACTCAATCTCCTCGGCGATGGCCTGCGTCTGCCGTTGATTGGCGCTGCTGGCGATGAGAAAAAAGTCGGTAAAGCCGGAGTCGGCCGGATCCAACTCCAGGATCCGTGTGTCCTCCGCTTTCTTCGCTTCACAGGCTTCCGCTGCGGCCAGAACCATGCGTCGCGTCTCGGTGGTTGCCATTAGGAAGATCAAAACTCCCGGGATCGAGGTTCTTGGGGGTGACGCTTCATCTTACCCTGTTCGCCGCAGGGTGGATTTGCCGCCGCGTGCATCCCCAGCGCGCCGCGGGTAGCTGCCGGCTATACGCCGGCCTAGCTCCGATACAGCCGGTGAACTGTGATGTAGTTCAGCACCGGCGGCGCGAGAAGCCCTGCGAGCTTCCCATCCGCAGCCAGTTCCCGCCGGACTTCGGTGCCGGATACCGGCTCGCTCAGTTCGGGAAGAAGATAGATTGTGGAGCGCCGGGCGCAATCGCCTGTCAGCTCCAGACGGCTGACGCCGTTCTCCGGGGTTGCGGGCCGACAGCCCAGGCCGGGAGGCAGGAGAAAGGGGATCCGGTCGCGCGGAAATCCCGGCCTGCCGGCAAGGATGAGATTGCAGAAGAGGAGCAGGTCGCTCGAGCGGCGCCATTTCGGCAGCGTCCGCATCGAGTCGGCGCCGACCAGGAGGAACAGGGTGTCCGCGGCCGAGAGAGTCCGGCGCAGACGAACCAGGGTATCGAAGGTATAGTTCGGCTCGCCGCCGGGAAGGGGCGCATCGGCTTCGCTCGCAACTAGGCGCTCATTTTGGTTCACCGCCAGCCGAACCATAGCCAACCGGTGAGCGAAGGAGGCGGAGGAGTGCGCTGTCTTGAGCGGCTGCAGGCCGACGGGCGCCAGCAGCACTCGGTCGAGCGAAAGCCGGTTCGCAGCGGCTTCGGCGATGGCGAGATGCCCGCGGTGCGGCGGATCGAAACTGCCCCCGAAGAAGGCGATGCGCATAGAAGATCCTACCGCGGCCGCCGGGGAATCGGGTCGGCGGTTCAGGCGGGGGCGGGCGCCATCCTTAGTCGTTAGTCGTTATATTCTGTGAACGCAGGTCCGGCATCCTCCCCACCCAAGGCGCACCGGCCCGGCTTGCCTGCCTATCGCCATGCGAATCGCCTATATAGGACTCGGCGCAAACCTCCGGTCGGCGCGAGGCGGCCCGGAGCATTCGCTGCGCGCCGCGGCGCGGAAGCTGGCCGCGCTCGGGCGGGTGGCAGCCGCCTCCTCCATCTATGAGACCGAACCGATGGGCCGGGCGGATCAACCTCTCTTTCTCAATGCCGCTCTTGCCCTCGAAACCCTGCTTACCCCGGAAGAACTCATGCCGCGGCTGCTGGCGATTGAGCGCGAGTTCGGGCGCGACCGGAGCCGGGAGCTGCGCCACGGTCCCCGCATCCTGGATCTCGATCTGCTCCTGATGGACGACTCGGTGCGACAGACCGCCGGGCTGACGCTCCCACACCCCGCGTTGTCCGGGCGTCGGTTTGTGCTGGCGCCCCTGGCCGAAATCGCGCCACGATTTGTGCATCCCGTGCTCGGGCGCAGCATTGCGGAGCTCCTGGACAGTTTGCCCCGGGAGGGAGAGAACGGTCCGGCGTCGGTGCGTCTCCACCATCCCTCGGCCGGGGCCATGATTACAATCGTCTGAATGTCTCTCGCCTTCCACCGGGAACAGGCCTCCGGTCCGGCGCGCCGGGCCTCGATGACGCTGCCGCATGGCGTGGTGCAGACGCCGGCCTTCATGCCCGTCGGCACTCTTGCTTCAGTGAAAGCCGTCCCTCAGAGCCTCCTGGAGGAGTTGGACACGCAGATCGTCCTGGCCAACACCTATCATCTCTATCTGCGTCCGGGGCATGAAGTCGTCCGCCGGCTGGGGGGGCTCCACCGGTTCATGGCTTGGCCGAGGCCCATTCTGACGGATTCCGGGGGGTTTCAGGTCTTCAGCCTGAATGGACTGCGCAAAGTGACTGAGGAGGGCGTGCAATTCCGATCGCACCTGGATGGCTCCGCCCATTTTTTTTCGCCGGAGCGCTCGATCGAGGTGCAAACGGCCCTGGGCGCCGACCTGGTGACGATGTTCGACGAGTGCTTGGAGTATCCCGCCGACCGCGGGCGAGCTCGGCAATCGCTGGACTTGACGATGCGTTGGGCGGAGCGAAGCCGGAGGCGCTTTGAGGAAGCGGGGGGGCGGGAGACCGGCCAATCGCTGTTCGGAATCGTTCAAGGGGGAATGTACCCGGAGCTGCGCCGGGAATCGGCCGAGCGGCTGACGGAGATGGATTTGCCGGGATATGCGATTGGCGGTCTCAGCGTCGGCGAGCCCCGGGCGATGACCCGGGAGGTCATCGAATCCACCCTGCAATACCTGCCCGAAGAAAAGCCGCGCTACGTCATGGGAGTGGGGTATCCGGAGGAAATCGCCGAGTATGCGGCCCTGGGCGTGGATATGATGGACTGCGTGCTTCCGACTCGGGCTGCGCGGCACAGCCTGCTGTTCACCTCCGGGGGACGGCTCAATATAAAGAATCGACGCTTTGCCGAGGACCAGGAGCCTCCGGACCCGGTCTGCGGCTGCCCGGTCTGTGGCCGCTACAGCCGCGCGTACCTGCGTCACCTGGCGATCGCTGGCGAACCCTTGTCGGCCGTCCTGAATACGGTGCACAATCTGGCCTTCTACCTTGACACGATGCGTGCGGTACGCAATGCTATTTCGACGGGCTCTCTTGCCGAGCTGCTTGCCGGCATGCGTGCGCGCTCCGGACGAAGCTGAAGTCTGGAAGGGCGGGCAGCCAGGAAGGACGGGCCGGGAAGCTCCTGTCCGTCGCCGAGAACCCATGACGCCCACCGGCGAACGGGCGGCGGCTTAACCCCGTGAATTTGACAATGGCCCGGGAACAGTCGGCGAAGCCGGATGCAACTCGGCGTCGATCGAACCCGGCCACAAGGACTGTGCGTTGCCCTGCCTTTTTCTATTTGCTGCTCCCGCTCTCCCTCCTGGTCTGGTGACCTTCCTCCCATTTCTACTCATTATCGGGGTGTTTTATCTTCTACTGGTTCGCCCGAACCAGAAACGGCAGAAGGAGTGGCAGGGAATGCTGGAGGCCTTGAAGCCGGGCGACCGCATCACCACCACCGGCGGCATGCGGGGCGTGATCCTCTCGATCAAAGAGGACGCCATTCAACTCCGCGTGCCCCCGGACAACCTCCGGATCGAGGTCGTGAAGAGCGCGATCGCTTCGGTGACGGCCCACCAAGAGGAAGCCAAATAACCCGTTATCCGCCTGGAGGAAATCCAGGGGACTCCCGATTGCGAACCCATGCGTAAGAACCTCAACGGCAAAATCGTCCTGATCCTGGCGCTGCTCCTCATTTTCTTCTACGGCATTTTCGGCATTCCGAAGGGAATTGGCGCGGATGCCTGGAAACAGGCCCTGACCAGCCGGATCCATCTGGGCTTAGACCTGAAGGGCGGCACCCACTTGGTGCTTCAGGTAATGGTGCAGGAGGCGGTCGGAGCGGAGACGGATAACGCCATGGCGCGGCTGCAGGCCGACCTGCGGCAGAATGGCATATTCGCGCAGGCTGTCCTCAAGCCCGACCCCGTCCGCCATCCGGAAATTATCGAGGTTCAGGGCACGCCGCCCGACCGCTCGAGCGCGGTGCGCAATCTGCTGGAAACCACATACGCCAGCCAGTATTCCATCGCCGCCGGGCCCAACAACAGCTGGACGCTGACCATGCTGCCCGCCGAGGTGCAGGCGATCGAGCAGCATGCGTTGCAGAATTCGATTGAAACGATCCGCGCCCGCATCGACGGCTTGGGCGTCACGGAGCCGACCATCCAGGAGTACAACCTGGGCAGCGATCAGATTCTCGTAGAGTTGCCCGGGGTGGACGACATCAGCAACGTCCGCGACGTGATTCAATCGACGGCGCGGCTCGAGATTCATCAAGTGGTCGGCGGTCCATATCCGACGGAGCAAGCGGCGGAGCAGGCCTCAGGCGGCCCGGAAAATGAAGTTCTTCCCTACGGTGGGATCGAGCCGGGTTTGCAGGGTCAGTACTTCGATCTGCAGCGCCTGGCGGTGGTCTCCGGGAGCGACTTTCGCGATGCGCAGCCATCGGTGGACGAGAATGGCCGCCCCGACGCCACATTTATCCTGACCCGCGCCGCCGGCGATCGCTTTTACCAGTTCACCAGCGCGAATGTGGGAAAGTCGCTGGCCGTGGTGTTGAACAACCACGTCCAGGAGGTCGCCAACATCCAGCAGGCGATCCGCGACCAGGGCCGCATCACCGGCTTAGGCAAGGACATGGCCAATAACCTGTCGCTGATGCTGCGCACCGGCGCCTTGCCGGCCTCCATCCACTATTTGCAGGAGAGCATTGTGGGGCCCTCGCTGGGCGCCGACTCCATCCGGAAGGGCGTGCTGGCCTCGGTGATCGGCATGGCTGCGGTCCTGAGCTTTATGCTGTTCTATTACCATGGCGCCGGGATCAACGCGGATCTGGCCCTGCTGCTGAATCTGATCATCCTGCTCGGGTTCAT
>JAJYZK010000088.1 GCA_021799945.1 Acidobacteriota bacterium | reverse complement strand
TCCATAGAAGGACCGGTGATTCCGCGCCGACCGGGTCGGCATCCAGATCTCCTTGGCGCCCATGGAGACGGCCAGTTTTACCGCATCGACATTGAGGCCGCCGACCGTGGCGTTCAGCACCAGACCTCCGAAGGTCTTGATTCCGGTCACGACTTTGGAGACCAGCCAGGCCCGCTCCACGGTGGAGTTCTGGTGCGATTTGATGAGGATGGCCGCCATGCCGGCGCGCTGCGCCTCGCGGGCGAGATCGAGATCGTCGAAGCGCCGGGCATCGACATCCGGAGAGCTGTGCACGTGAAGGTCGATCGCGCCTTCCAGGCAGTCGGGCAGAGCGGGCATGGGACCTCCTCTATGGGACCTCCTCGAGGATCAGGGGAGCGCGGATCCCTCAGCTTTCCAGGATAAAGGTCTCCTCCACCTGATTTCCGCGAAGCCCATAGATTCTCCGGTGCAGGTTTACCGTGGCGTCGCTGTAGTGAGCCCAGATCTCCAACCGATCGCCGACCTGAACCGGCAATGCAGGATCCAGAATGTCGACGATGGCGTGTTCGGCGTTGAGGCGGCGCAGGCGCGCGCCATCGACATTTTTGAGTGTGGGGAGCCCTCGCTCCCCACTCAGCGACTTCAGCCCGCAATCGAGCACGATGCGCTGGTTGCCCGTGCGGCTGATTACGGTGGTCAGCACGGAAAGCGACATCTCGAAATCCCGGCACACGGTTGCGTAATCGGTGTCCATGAACGGATAGGATCCGGCTTGAATCTCGGTGATTCCCGGGAGCCTTCCGGAGATGGAATAGGTTCCGGTTCCTCCCGCGCTCACAATCTCCACCGGAATGCCGCGAGACCGGATCAACTCGGCCGTGTCGGCAAGCTTCCGCATCGATTCGCGGATGGCGCGCTCTTTTTCCGGTCCGGGGGCCAGACGCACGCAATGCCCTTCATACCCCGTCAGGCCGCGAAAATGAAGCCCCTTCTCGACGGCAAACTGCGCCAGGGCGGCGGCCGGCTCACCCTGCGGTACGCCGCAGCGGCCCATGCCGGTATCCACGTCCACCACCACGCGCGGCCGGTTCTGCCGGGAGGCGGCCGCGGCAAAGGCTGCGACGATCCGCTCGCTATCTACGGCGACAATCAGATCCGTCTGCTCGCTGAGACGGAGGCAGCGCGCAATCTTTCCGCTGTCCGCCACCTCGTTGGCCAGCAGGATGCTGGCGATCCCCGCTCGCCCCAGCGCCTCCGCCTCGCCTACCGTGGCGCAGGTCATCCCGATCGCGCCCAGCGCCATCTGGCGCCTGGCCAGCGCGGGAGATTTGTGGTTTTTGTAATGCGGGCGGAGTCGCGTGGGGCCGTCGGCAAAAAAGGCGGCCATCCGGCGCAGGTTGGACTCCATCGCCGTCAGATCCACCACCAGGGCCGGCGTATCGATCTCGGATTTCAGCAAGAGCGCCTCTCCATTTCATTGACCTCCGTCTGGAAGCGCATCGCAATCGAGCCGAATTAGGGCTCCCGCACAATTCTCAGGGCGATATCCAGGGCGTAAATCGGCGTGGAAATCACCCGCAGGCCGCCGGATTGTTCCAAGCTGGTCGCGGCCAGGGTTTTCCCCGTGGCCGGATCCACCCATTCGGCTCCGTACTTCCCGGGCGGCAGGTTGAGCACCAGGGTTTCCCGGTAGGTTCCCGCTTTCGCCGTGTAAAGGGACCCGTCGCCGCCTTCCCCGTGATGAATATACAGGGCGTATTGCCGACCATACTCGCTCAGGCCGCGGTAATGCGTCTCGCGGTCCATTCCGCTCACAACAAAGCCGCGATCCGGAACCATCCGGTCGAATTGGAAGCTCCCGAGAAACTGCTTCAGACTGCGCAACGCGGTGAGCAGCCTCTCATTGTCGGGCGTGTTTCCGGCGGGATCCTCCGCCGTGAAAAGCCCGTTGAGCTGATTGAATCCGGCGCCGCCGCCCACCATGAACTCCCAGGCCTCCAGGCGCGAATCCGCCACCGCGTCTCCCGGGTAGAGAGGAAAATACGCAGTTTCATTCTGCTCAATCGGCTTGTTCCATCGATACTCCCGGTCAAGGCCTTGCAGGCCGCCCATCTCCCAGTCGTGGGTATGCCAAAGGTATTGCGCCACCACGACTCCGCAAAGCGGGCTCCCGGCGTAATCGATTGGACCGTCGATCGGGCCCTGCACCTCCTGCGCGACAAGGTGCTTCTTGGGCAAGCCGGTCTCCGCCTGCTTCACCACCGCGAGCATATGACCTACCCACGGTCCGGCTTCATCGACGGGGGTAAAAAGAGCGGGTTCGTCGCAGACCTCCAGAATTACATTGTCGAAGGAGTTTACCTCCTGCACGATTTTCCGGACATAGGCGTCTTCTCTGGCCACCAGATCGGGAAATTTGAGCGTCTGAGCGTCCCGATAGCCATTGTGACCTACGCCCTGGATGTTGTTTTCGGAATAGAGCGGGCTCAGCGGCCAAGTGTCGTCATACTGGCCATTGAAGAGGCAGATTTCGACCACGATGCCGCGTTTGGCGGCCTGGCTGAGAAAATCTTTGAGCCGGGCAAAGTAGACCGGGTTCCAGCGGTCCAGATCGAATTTGTCGCCGGAGAGAAGATATCCCGGCCGATCGCTTCGCGCCCAGGGCAAGACCAGGCTGGCAGGCTTGACTCCCAGAGTATTGCCCGTCATGTACTTGCCCATGGGCTCGAAGAGATAGCCGGGATAGATCCGGGTATAGTTGAGCCCGTATGCATGCAGGGCGTCGAGATATGCGAGGTAATTGAAGTCTCCGTTCACCACCGCGCCGTAGTGTTCGGCGGATGTAATTAGAAGAGTTGGCTTTCCGTTAAAGAAATAATAGTGGGGATTGGCCGGATCGGTGGACACCGATTGCGCTCTTAAGGAAGGAACGGACATTGCCAGCAGAAGGGCTCCCGCCAGCCTGATCCCATGGAAAAACACCGTTATGCTCCTTTGTGCTCCCGGTCGCTCCTCTTACTGAGGCCGCTGGCTGGCGGCGGGATGGTGTCAGCCTGCGGCCTAGTTCAGCGTCCGATCAAAACTCCACGCGGAAGGTCGCCTGCCCCTGCCGGTTGCTGATCTGCGAGCTCAGATTGATGACTTGGCCGAAGGTCGAATCCAGCGAGTTCCCATCCGGACCCTGGAGCTGAGTCCGGTTGAAGGCATTGAAGTAATCGACGCGCAGACTGGCCTGCACCCGCTCGCCAATCCGGAAGTTCTTGATGGCGTCGAAGTTTTCGATGGCGAGCGCCGGGGTGCGGAGCGCCGCATAGGCGCGGACGGAATTGCCCAGCGCCCAGGGCCCGGTGTTGGCAAAGGCGTTGGTGGGGAATTGGACAGGAGGCGTCGCGCTCTTGCCTGTGAAGTAATCGATGGTTCGCTTATAGCTGTAGGTGGTAAGTTTAATTCCGGGCACAATATTCGGACGGTCGAATCCATTCACCAGAAGCGGATTGTAGTTGTTGGTCGCGCCGAATGGGTTGCCCCCGCCGTAATTCAGAATTGTGCTGAAAGACCACCCGCCCACGACCTCCGAGAGCAGACGATTGGAATTCAGGAAGGGCTTGCCCTGCCCAAACGGCAGTTCGTAAGTGCCCACCAATTTCACCTGGTAGAGCTGGTCGAGATAGGATGGCACGTACTCGGGCCCGGGATTATAGGCGTTCATGCCATTCGGAGAATCCGGCGACGAGCCGATGGAGGTGTTGGCGAGATTCCGCGATATGGTGAGATTGGCGAGGTAGCTGAGACCGCCGGCAAAGCGCTTTTCCGCCTCGACCTGAAGAGCGTTATAAAATGCCGTTCCATCCATTTCGTACACCGGAAAGAATCCGCCGAATTGCGGGTATGGAGTGAGGGCCTGCTCCAGCGTCGCCGAACCCCCGAACTGCTGGACATACTCCGGGTACGGCGGCGTAAAGCCGGCGGCAACCACGGCGGGCGCCAGGATATTCTCGCCGAGAAGGGTGCCGTAACGCAGGACCGAGGGGTTGGGCTGGTTGGAAAGCTCCAGGGTCGTCGGCAGATGGATGGCCCGATTGCCGACGTAGGCCACCGTCAGGTACATATCGTCCGGAAGTTCGCGCTGCACCCGGAAGCTCCAGGAGGAGTCGTATGGCGCGACGCCCACGGAGGGGGCATTGGGCAGAGCTCCCGGCGGATTTCGTTTGTTATAGGGAAAATCGAACACGATGCCGGCGTTGCCGATAGACGGGCTGAACGGGGTCGGCTGCGGCTCCGGAAGCGCCTGGGAATCCCAGCTTCCATAGCCCGGAACGTTGCTGCCGGTTGAGGCGCGAAGGAAGGAGCCGTTGAGCAGGTCCGACATGAAAGAGGCGCTCTCCGCCGTGCCGTATTCATAGGCGCCGCCGACCAGGTAGGTCATGTAGAAGCCGGATTGGATTACCGTCTTCTGGTTGATCTGGTAGGAGAAGCCCAGTCTGGGCTGAAAGTCTCTCCAGTGAATGGCGGCGCGCGTGATTCCCGCGCAGCCCGCGCAGTTGCCGAATTTGGTCATCGCTCCGGGCAGGCCGCCCGCTCCGGGATTGGCCTCCGTGCGGTTCACGAAGAGGATGTTGTTGTTAACCGCCGTAAAAGGAACCATGATGTCCCAGCGCAGACCCCCGTTGACGGTCAAGCGCTTGTTGATCTTGATTTCGTCCTGGCCGTAAAAGGCATACTCCTGGTTTCGCAGCTTCACCTCGCTCGAGAAGATGCGTTCGCTGGCGTCCACCTGGCCGAGGAGAAAGCTGGCGAAGGAACTGCCGTACAGGCCAAAGTTGGGATCGCTGGAGTCCGGAGTCGAGGTGGTTCGCTGGCTGAAGTTGAAGGTGCCGGCGCATTGAACGCAATCGACGATGTCCTGAAAGGTCCGCCTGAATTGCTCCCCGAAATTGAATGTATGCCGTCCCTTGTTCCACAGCCAGTTGTTCACGAAGACCAACCCCAGCATCCGGTTGTTGATTACCGTAAGGCCACCCGAGCAGCATTCCAGGAACGAACCCGGCGTGGTGTCGCCCCATTCGGTAGGCGCATTTTGACCGTCGAAGGTGATGAGGGGAAAGGCTGTGCTGTCGGCGACCCCGGCGAACGTGGCGGTGGAGTTCGCATTGTGCTCGCCGATTATGTTCCCGATCCAGTCTCCTCCGGCTGTAACCACCAGGTTCGGAGTGACGGAGTCGACGTAGTTCAGTAAATATCCAGACCCGAGGTCGGTGGAGTTGATTTCGCTTTGCAGCGGATTGCTGACCGGGACAATCGGCGCCGCGCTGAGGAACGGCGAGGTTACCGTATCGAGCCATTGGCTGAAGTGGACGCTTTGCCTCGGATTGATCGTTTCATCCAGGGTATAGGCCCACAGCGTCTGGTCAATCGGGACCGAAGAAATGGCCGGCGACTCATTGCTCACCAGGCCGGAGACCAGCCCGGGACGGTTGGGATTGGGAATCAGCGGCAAAATGGTCTTCGAGAGATTGCTGATGCGCCCGGAGGGAATGATGTTATTGGGAAAGGGTTTCCCTGTCAGGGGATCGTAGATGGGAATCAGGTTGCCGTTGGCATCGACGAAGTGACTGAAGTCGCCCGTTTTCATCGCCGCGGTAGGCACCGTGCCGACCGCGGTTTGCGCAAGATTCTGGACGAACCAGTCCGAACTGACGTGGAAGAAGGTGCGGTCCTTGCCGTTGTATAGCTTGGGGATCGTGACCGGCCCCCCGACGGTGAAGCCAAAATTATTTTGCTGATCTATGGGAGCTTCGGGCTTGCCGTTAGAACCGAATCGGACCGGAAAGAAGCCGACTGAGTCGAACAACTGGTTGCGCAGGATCTCGAAGGCGTCGCCATGGAGATCGTTGGTTCCAGAGGCCATGTTATAAGTGACGGCCCCCTGTCCGAGTCCGAACTGAGGGTCGAAGGTAGAGCTGTTCACTCGAAATTCGCTCACCGACTCATACGGCGGATTGATGTAGGTCTGATTGCCGGCATATTGCACGAAGGCCACCGGCACGCCGTTGAATTGCACTTCATTTTCAAAGGTGACGCCGCCGTTGATGTTGTGGGAGCCGGCGTTGCCCTGCACCCCGGGAGCCAGATACATGAATTCGTCAATTTGCCGCGCCAGACTGTTGATCTCAAGAGGCGCTGTCTTCACCAGCTCGGGCTCCAGGGTGGTTCCTATCACCGGGGAGGTGGTGTCCAGGGAAATGGAGCTGGCCTGAACGTTGATGGTCTGGTTCGTCGCTCCGGGCGGCATGGTGATGTTCACCGTGGCCATCCTGGCGATTTCCACGATCGCGCTGGTCCGGACGGTCTGGAAGCCCGTCGCATCCGCCACGACGGAATAGTCGCCGGGGATTAAACCGACGATCGTATACGCGCCGACCGAAGAGCAGATGGCGGTCGTCGCCACGCCGGTGGAAGTATTGGTAACGGTTAACTTCGCGCCGGGAATCACCGCGCCGCTGGGGTCCGTGATGGTTCCGCTGACTCCGGTTTCAACCTGGGCCTGGAGTGGGACCTGGAGCGCGCCGACGCAGAACAGGAGGAGGAGACCGGGCAGAAAAGTGGCGAGCGCGAAGGCCTTGCGCCGGCCTCCGAGAGGCAACGCAGTGCCGTTTAATTCATGAGTCATAACTTGATCCTCCCGGTTATCCATGCCTGGATATCGATGCCTGGATCTTTATGCGTGGGTCTCTATGCCTGGATCTCTATGCCTGGATCTCCACGGTCTATCCCGGAACCCCGGAACGCTCCCCGCACATCGGTCCCCGGCTCAGCGCTCGCTGAGCCCGGCGGCGCCGCACCGTGATTTCGTGTCTCTGAACCGTCAATCCGGGCGCTCCGCCCCCGAACTTTTCTCACGACAAGAGAGCGACCTGATTTTTACCAATCCTTGATCCGGGCCGCTCCGAGGGTATAGAGGAATTCCACGATTATTTATTGGAAGGCTATGGGAAGCCGATATCCTGCCCGACCGATTTGCGGAATCGCTTCCCGCTTATTTCTGAGCTGCGGACTTCGCGACCGGCGCCTCTCCGCGAGCCGGCGGCGCGGGCGAGGTCCACGGCGCCTCGGCGACCTCGGGCGCGCGTTCATGTTCGCGGGCGACAAGCTGGTGGTGGGGATTGGCGGCCCAGCGGGCGAAACGGGGAAAGAATGCGATCCTATGCGCGTATCCCGGGAACCTGGTCGGGGTGTGACCGCCCCGGCCATTCATCCAGCCGACGCCCATGTCGCTCATGTCCGGACATGCCCGGCCAGACATTTGCGCCCCGCCGCTGCGGCGAAGCCGCTCTTCGCCAGTCGTTCAGTTGACGCTTGTCTGGCCGATGATGGGTTTGCCGGGAAGCGCGGCAAGCTGCCGGTTGAGGTCCGTCGCGCTTCGCCGGGGAGAACCTTCCAGCGACACTCTGGACGGCGACCACGGCGCCGGATAGTCCACATGCGCCGGACCGAGGTTGGACTTATTGCGGAAGCGCCGGCGATAGGCGGCCGGGGTCATGCCGACAAGTTTCCGGAAGACGGTTCCGAAGTAGCTCTGATCGCAGAAGCCCATCTCCTGACTGATGTCCGCCATGGATTCATCGGTATTGACAAGAAGGGCCTGCGAGCGCTCGACCCGGTAATGGTTCAAATACTTCATGAAGGTGAGGCCGGTGACGCGCTTGAAGAAGCTCATGAAATGCGACTCGCTCATGCCGCAGATTCTGGCCGCCTCGCGCACCTGGATCTCATTGCCGCAGTTTTCGCCGAGAAATTTGAACAGGGGAAAGAGCCGGTCGAGGTCGCGCTGCTGGCGCTGGAATGTTTCGACCGTGCCGGAGTAAGAAGAATAGCGGTTTACCAGCAGCATCAGAATCATTTTGAGGTAGGTTTTTACGGCCAGGCGGGCTCGCGGAGTGAGGGCCGGCAGCTCCGAGCGAATGCGCAGCATCAACTCGAGAACCTGGTTCGGGATGCCGGTCTCCGCGGAAACGATATGCGGGAAATCCGGATCCTGCAACAGGAAGGGCGTGAGATATTCCGCGCCGTCGCTGGCGCCGTCGCAGCGGATGAAATCCGGCTCGAAAAACAGCGCGGCGATGGTGCTGAAATTTGGGTTGCACTCCACGCGGTGATAGAGCGTGCTGCCCACGATGGCCAGGTCGCCTTCATTGAAGGGCAGCAGCCGGTCCTGAATGTGGCAGTTTGCCGAACCCGCGCAGAGGAACAATATCTCAAAATATCCGTGCCGATTCATGCGGACGTGGTGGCGTCCGGTTTCGGCCAGAAAGAGGACATCGACGGGACAGGAGACATCGAACGGCCAGACATGAACGCCTTCCGCGTTGATCTGCGGTTCAATCAGGCTGAAATGGTCGGCGCAGGAGTCTTTGGGGAGGCGCACATGGCCGGACCTGGCTGCCGGTCGCATAGCCTTCCGGGCACTTGGGCCGTCCGGAGTCGCCCGTTCCCCACTCGATTCGGAGGTATCCTTCGATCTCGCCATAGCAAACTCCATCCCCATCACACGATCCAGGTTCGCAATCCAGGTTCGCGATTGCATCGATGGAACGAACCCGTAGCCCGACGCGAGGAGCCGGATGCGCGCCAGACTCTTGTTCTGCGCCCAATCTCTCTCCGCTCCACAATCGACCGCAGTCCGCGCCGCCGCCGCATCCGGGCGGGGTCCCGAAAAATTGCTAGCGAGGACCGCAGGGGCCGTTTCGCCATCCAACTGTTCCGTCTAAAAAAGTAGAAAATGACCGACCCGCATAAGCTCGGGTTAGCCGGCAACTTGCAGGTCTCCGCCCCTATCTGGAGACGAATGCGACCGGAACGCCCGCCGATGCGATGAGCGCGGCGCAGCCGACTCACGTCCGGGCGCCTCTTGGCGCTTTTTCATCGCGTCCCGCAAAGCGCCTGCTGGCTGGGCTTGAAGATGGCCATCATACCCCATCAATCCGAGAATTCCAAGAACTTACCCAAACTTACGCAAGCGTTGCGCACTTCGTCGCATCTTGCTTCGCCAGCTACTTTCTTCGACCGGGCCCCGCCGCGGCGCGCCTCGAAGGGCGCGGCGCAGCCGGCGGCGCCGGCTCCCAGCGCAGACCGCCACGGAAGCTGCTAGGGCAGGATCTCTTCCAGCAGCTTGACGGAGAACTCTTCCGCCAGCCGGGGGCGCACCACATCGAAATAGTGTTGAATGTATGGCATCCGGCAGTGCTCCTCAAAGGTCTGCGTATCCTTCCATTTCTCGATAAACGTAATGCGGCGCTCATCGTCCTTTTGCTGGTTCAGCTCATACCGGATGCAGCCAGGCTCGCGATGCGTGGGCGCCATCAGGGAGTGAAGGGCCGCGATCAACTCCTCCGTTTTTCCGGGAAGCGCGCGGAACTCCGCAATGCAAACGACCTGCGTAGTGTTTTTTGTCGCCATCTTCACCTGCCGCTCACCGCCGGTTTGCCGGCAAGATAGATTTCCATGGCCTTTTCCGGCGATTCGCCGGCATGGACAACCGCCCGGACGGCTTGAATCATGGCCTGGGGAGCGTCGGACTGAAAAATGTTGCGTCCCATATCCACTCCCGCCGCTCCTTCCTGCACCGCCTGGTAAGCCATGGTCAATGCGTCCCTCTCCGGGAGCTTTTTGCCGCCGGCAATCACCAGGGGAACCGGGCAGGCCGCCGCGACCCGCGAAAAGCCTCTGGAGCAAAAATACGTCTTAACAAATTGCGCTCCCATCTCCGCGCAGATTCGGGTCGCCAGCCCCAGATACTTGGCGTCCCGCGCCAGCTCTTTGCCCACGCCGGTCACCGCCATGGTC
>JAJYZK010000087.1 GCA_021799945.1 Acidobacteriota bacterium | reverse complement strand
GCGTCTCCACTCGGGAGTGCGCATTGAAGCGCCTCCCGCTCACCGGTCGTTTTTCTCCAGCTTCGCTTGCGGGGCTGTCGCTCTGCCTTTTTCTGCTGGCCGCGGCGCCGGCCCCAGGCCGGGCGCAGGAGAGAGCGGGCCAGAGCGCAGCGGCGAATGCGGCGCTCTTCCTTCAGGCCAATCTTCAGGCCGATCCGTCTCGGCCTCGGCCCGCGGCCGGCGCCCAGGAGCAGTCCGCGGAGGCTGAGGGCCTTGACGCCTACAGAATGTCGCCTTCGGTGCGGCTCCTGGGACGGTGGCTCGGTCTCGCGCCGAATCAGGCCGCAAATCTGTTTGAAGCGCTGAATTTTGCGATCGTCGCAATCACGCTACTGGTTATCGCCTGGAAGTATCTCCCGAAACTGGTGAAGGAACGCAAGTCGGCCATTCAGAGACGGTTGACGGAGGCGCGCACGGCCGCCGAAGAGGCCAACCGGCGGCTCGCCTCCATTGAGCAGAAACTCGCGCGGCTCGACCTGGAGATTGGCGAGATTCGGGACCGCGCGGAGCGGGAGTCGGCGGAGGACGAGGAGCGTTTCAAGAATTCCGTCGAAAGGGAACGGACGAGGATCGTGCAATCCGCCGAACGGGAGATTGCCGCGGCCGGGGCGTCGGCGCAGCGGGAACTGAGGCTCTTTGCCGGCCGCGTTGCGATTGAGCGCGCGGAACAGAGGCTGGCGCTCCCGGAGGCAGACGACCGCAGGTTGATTCTTGAAATGGCGGAGGAACTCGGCGGCCAGGGGCGGAACGGAGGGCGGAACTGATGTCCGTTTTCGCCGCGCGTTACGCCCGGGCCTTCGCCGATGTTTTAGAGGACAAGGGGTTGAATCCGGCAGAAGTACAAAAGCAGGCCGGGGATTTCGCCTCCACCCTCGCCGGCAGCGAGGATCTTCGGCGCTACCTCCTGAATCCATCCATCCCGGCCTCCCGGCGCATTGCCGCGCTGGATGCGGTGAACGGAAAAGTCGGTTGCGGACCCCAGGTCCGAAATTTTCTGGCGGTGCTGGTGCGGCACGAGCGGCTGGCGGCGCTGGACGCCATTCTCGGCCAGTTCCGGGCGGAAATCGATCGGCGTTTCCATATCTCGGAGGTCGTGGTGACGACTGCCCGCCCGCTCGACGAGCGGGAGGCCCGGGATCTGGAGGAACGCGTGGCCAGGCTGGCGGGCAGCCGGGTGCGGGCCAGTTTCCGCGAGGATCCGGCGTTGATTGGAGGAGCGGTGGTGCGTGTGGGCAGCACGATCTACGACGGCTCCGTGCGTGGCCGCCTGGAGCGCCTGAAGGAGCAGTTGGGCGCGAGCTAGGCAGGTTTTTGGACGGGCGCCGCAGCCGCCCGCAGCGGGAATGGATGGCGGGGCCGTCGAGCGGGTTTCCTCCATCGCTCCACGGCTTTGGCTGGGCTTGGACGGGGCTTCGAGGGGCTGCGCAGGGGGCTGCGACGACTGGCTCCTGCGTGCGGCCCCCGGGCGGCTTCTCGGCATGGCCTGAGATTTGCTATGGCTGCGAGTCCGCCAGATGGCTCCGATAGCGGCTCGGCATCAAAGAAAACACGCTCGAGTGATTTTGAGCGAGCAATTCGAGATTGAGAGATGGGAAAGAAAGCTTGGCATAGCGCATGGCTCACGTAAACGCGGACGAAATTACGGAACTGCTGAAAGAGCAGATAGAAAACTACGACGCGGAAATTCGCGTCGACGAAGTGGGAACCATCCTCTCCCTGGGCGACGGCATCGCGCGTCTGCACGGACTCGATAAGGCGATGGCCGGCGAGATGCTGCGCTTCTCCCACGGAGTGACCGGTCTGGCGATGAACCTGGACGAGGACCAGATCGGCTGCGTTTTGCTGGGAGACTATACCCAGCTTCGCGAAGGCGGTCAGGTCAAGCGCTCCGG
The DNA here is from genome assembly GCA_021799945.1 of Acidobacteriota bacterium. Taxonomy (GTDB): domain Bacteria; phylum Acidobacteriota; class Terriglobia; order Terriglobales; family Acidobacteriaceae; genus PALSA-350. The sequence goes on along the minus strand of JAJYZK010000087.1, from coordinate 7,898 downwards.
CGAGATCATGAGCGTGCCGGTCGGCGAGGCTTTGATTGGACGGGTGGTGGACGCCCTGGGCCAGCCGATCGATGGTCGCGGCCCCATTGAAGGCGCCACGCTGATGCCCATTGAGAGGCTGGCGCCGGGAGTCGTGGACCGGCAGGGCGTGCACGAGCCCATGTCCACCGGCCTGAAAGCGATCGACAGCATGATTCCCATCGGCCGCGGTCAGCGCGAGCTGATTATCGGCGACCGCCAGACGGGCAAGACGGCGGTGGGGCTCGACACCATCATCAACAACGCCGGGAACAATCTCATCTGCATTTACTGCGCGATCGGGCAGAAGCGATCCTCCATTGCCCAGGTGGTGCAGACGCTGAATGAACACAAGGCGCTGGACTACACGATCGTGGTCGCCGCTTCGGCCTCGGAGCCCGCGCCGATGCAGTATATGGCCCCCTATGCGGCCACCGCGATGGGGGAATATTTCCGCGACAACGGCCGGCACGCATTGATCATTTACGACGATCTCTCCAAGCATGCCACGGCCTATCGCGAAATCTCTCTGCTGCTGCGCCGTCCTCCGGGCCGGGAAGCGTACCCCGGGGACGTGTTTTACCTGCACTCCCGGCTGCTGGAGCGCTCCGCCAAGATGAGCGACGCCAAGGGCGGGGGTTCGCTCACCGCGCTGCCCATCATCGAGACCCAGGCCGGGGACGTGTCCGCCTACATTCCCACCAACGTCATCTCGATCACCGACGGGCAGATCTACCTGGAAACGGATCTGTTCAACTCCGGCATCCGTCCGGCGGTGAACGTGGGCCTCTCGGTGAGCCGCGTGGGCGGGGCGGCGCAGATCAAGGCGATGCGGCAGGTCGCCGGCACCCTGAAGCTGGACCTGGCGCAGTATCGCGAGCTGGCCGCCTTCGCTCAGTTCGGCAGCGATCTGGACAAGGTGACGCAGGGCCAGTTGAACCGCGGCCTGCGCCTGACGGAGGCTTTGAAACAGCCACAGTTCTCGCCTTTATCCACGGAAAAGCAGGTGGTCATGCTGTTCGCCGGAGCGAACGGCTTTTTGGACGACCTGCGGGTGGAGGAGATTCGGGCCTTCGAAGACGGCCTGTATCCCTACCTCGATTCGGCCCAGTCCGCCCTGCTGCGCGATATCGTGAGCAAGAAGTCTCTGGACGACGATCTGAGAAACCGCATCAAGGCCGCGCTCCAGGAATACAAGGCCAACTTTGTTTCCGGGCGCGAACAGGGCGGGCCGCGGGCGGCGAAGGAAGAGTAACGCGGAATGGCGAACGTTCTCGATTTGCGGCGGCGAATCCGCAGCGTGAAAAACACCCGCCAGATCACCAAGGCGATGAAGATGATCTCGGCGGCGAAGCTGCGGCGCGCCCAGGAGCGGGCGGTCGCATCGCGCCCCTACGCCGCCATGCTGGCCAGCGTGATCGGCTCCCTGATGCGCCGCGTTGAAATCTACGGCCCGCGCACGGGAGAGCTTCGCCATCCCCTGCTGCTGTCGCGGGCGGAGAAGAAGATCGCTCTGGTGGTGGTGACCGGCGACAAGGGCTTCGCCGGGGCCTTCAATGGGAACATCTTCAAAGCCGTACTCAGGTTCCTGGCCGACAAATCGGACAAGGAAATCGATATCCTGGCGGTCGGCCGCAAGGGCCGCGATCTGTTCCGGCGCCGCTACGGCGCGGCGAAGTTTGTTGCGGATGGCGCGCCGCCCCAGGCCAGGCGCCGCGCCGAGCGCGCCGCCCCGATCGAAGTCTCCGGCGATTTTCCGGGGCTCCTGGATCAACTCTCCATCGAGCGGGTGGCGGAGATGAGCCGGGAGATTGTGCGCGCCTACTCGCATCTGGAGATCGATGCCGCCTACCTGGTTTACAACGAGTTCAAATCCGTCATTTCGCAGCGGGTCGTCGTGGAGCGCGTCCTTCCCATCATCGAGCCCGGCAGGCCGGAGATTGCGCAGGCGCGGGGAATGGAGTTGGAGGAGCGTCAACGGGCCGGGAGGGCGGCCATGACCTCGGGCGTGAGCGTGCGCGAACCGGATACGGAAGAGGCGGAAGCGGAGGCCAGAAAATTCGGCACGGCCGAAGTCGATTACATCTACGAGCAGCCCCCGCCGGAGCTTCTGGACGGGCTGCTTCGCCAGTATGTAACATCGCAGCTTTACCACGCGATGGTGGAATCCGTCGCGGCGGAGCACGCGGCGCGCATGACGGCGATGGATTCGGCCACCAATAACGCTTCGGAAATGATCGACCTGCTGACCCTCACCATGAACCGGGTGCGCCAGGCGGCGATCACGAAAGAAATCATCGAAATTGTGAGCGGAGCGGCGGCGCTCTAGCGGAAAGACATATGGCGGAGAACATAGGCAAGGTAATCCAGGTTGCAGGTCCGGCGGTGGACATTCAGTTTGAAGAGGCGGCCATGCCGCCCATCTATCAGGCGCTGCGCGTCACCGGCGATGGCTTTGACGTTCCGCACCCGGTCGACGTCGTGCTCGAAGTCCAGCAGCACATCGGGGAAGGACGCGTCCGCTGCGTGGCCATGGAGTCCACCGAAGGCATGGTGCGGGGAATGAAGTGCGTCGACACCGGCTCGCAAATCACCGTGCCGGTCGGCGTCGCCACGCTGGGCCGGGTGCTGAACGTGATCGGCAGGCCGGTGGACGAGCTGGGCGAAGTCTCGGCCAAGGAGAGATGGCCGATCCACCGGCCCGCGCCATCCTTCGAGGAGCAATCCACCCGCGAGGAGATGTTCGAGACCGGGGTGAAGGTCATCGATCTGATTCAGCCGTTTTTGAAGGGCGGAAAGATCGGGCTTTTCGGAGGCGCCGGCGTCGGCAAAACGGTCATCATTCAGGAACTCATCAATAACGTCGCCAGCAAGCACGGCGGCCTTTCCGTATTCGCCGGGGTAGGCGAGCGAACCCGCGAAGGCACCGACCTCTGGAATGAATTCCAGGAGTCGGGCGTCATCGACCTCAAGAACCCAGAAAAATCGAAGGCGGCGCTGGTCTACGGGCAGATGACGGAGCCCCCCGGCGCCCGTCTGCGCGTGGCCCTCACCGCGCTGACCATCGCCGAGTATTTTCGCGACGAGCAGGGGAGCGACACGCTGCTGTTCATCGACAACATCTTCCGGTTTACCCAGGCCGGCTCCGAGGTTTCCACGCTGCTCGGCCGCATGCCTTCCGCGGTCGGCTATCAGCCGAACCTGGCCACCGAAATGGGCGAACTGCAGGAACGGATCACTTCGACCAAGAAGGGCTCGGTAACCTCGGTGCAGGCCATTTATGTGCCCGCCGACGATTTGACCGATCCCGCGCCGGCGACGGCCTTCGCTCACCTGGATGCGACCACGGTGCTTTCCCGCGGACTGACGGAGATTGGCATCTACCCCGCCGTCGATCCCCTCGCTTCCACCTCGCGCATCCTCACTCCCCGGGTCGTCGGCCAGGAGCACTACGAGGTGGCTCAAGGGGTCAAGCGCATCCTGCAGCGCTTCAAGGATCTTCAGGACATTATCGCCATCCTGGGCATTGATGAGCTGTCGGAGGAGGACAAGCTCACGGTGAGCCGGGCCCGCAAGGTGCAGCGATTCCTCTCCCAGCCTTTCCATGTAGCCGAGGTATTCACCGGAAGCCCGGGCAAATATGTCAAGGTCGAGGATACGGTGCGCAGCTTCAAACAAATTGTTCAGGGCGACCACGACGACATCCCCGAGCAGGCCTTCTACATGAAAGGCGCCATCGAGGAAGTGTTGGAAGCCGCCAGGAAGATGAAGAGCTGATTCCGCGATGGCCGACGCAGACAATCGCTTGAAAGTCCGTCTGGTGACTCCCGATCGCATCCTTGTAGATGGGGAGGCCTTCGCCGTCGAACTGCCTTCGCGCTCCGGCTGTCTGGAAGTGCTCTATGGGCACGCCCCGTTGCTTGCGGAACTGGGGGTGGGCTGGGTGAAACTGCGCGGGCTGAGCGGCCAGGATTCTCAGGAGTATCTGGTGGCCTGGGGCTTCGTGGAGGTGTTGCCGGACCGCGTGACGATTCTGACCCCGACGGTCGACAAACCCGGCGAGACCGACCACGCCGAGGCCGAAAGCCGGCTGGAAAGCGGCAGGAAGCTCTGGAACGAGGCGGGCGAGGATCCGGCGAAGTACGAAGAGGCCAACGCAATCATCCACGAGGCGGAAGTGAAGCTGGAAGCCGCCGGCCGCGGCGCGTAGCCTCGCAGCGTGGCAGGCCTGCATTCCCGGCCCGCGGACCCTCCCGGGGCGCCTGGGGCCTCAGGTCTGGCCTGCGGCCTGGATCCCGCCGGCTGCGTCGCTTCCACTTCCTTCGACCCCCAGCTCGCGCAGCAGAAACGCATACTCCATGGCGATCTCCTTCAAATAGTCGTAGCGGCCGGAGGCCCCGCCGTGGCCCGCGCTCATATTGGTGTGCAGCAGCAGCAGGCTCTCGCCGGTCTTGCAGGCGCGCAGTTTGGCGGCATACTTCGCCGGCTCCCAATACATCACCTGGCTGTCGTTCAGCGAAGTTTTGATCAGCATCGCCGGGTAGTTCTTTCTCCCGACATTGTCGTACGGCGAATATTGCAACATGTACTCGAATGCCTCCCGTTCATTGGGATTTCCCCACTCTTCGTACTCCCCGACGGTAAGCGGCAGGTCTTCATCGAGCATGGTGTTCATCACATCCACAAAAGGCACATGCAATACGATCGCGCGATACAGGTCGGGACGCATGTTGGCGATGGCTCCCATCAGCAGGCCGCCGGCGCTGCCGCCTTCCGCGGCCACCCGCCGGGGATCGCCGTATCCGCGGCGGATGAGCGATTCCGTCACCTCGATGAAGTCGGTGAAGGTGTTCATCTTGCGCATCAGGCGGCCGGCGTCGTGCCAGGCCTTGCCCATGTCGCCGCCACCCCGAACGTGCGCGTAGGCCATCACGACGCCCCGGTCGAGCAGGCAGAGGCGGTTCGAACTGAAGCCAACCGGCAGGGAGTAGCCATACGATCCATAGCCATAGATGTATAGGGGGTTCACGCCCTCCTTCCTCAGGTCCGTCCGGTAGACGATCGAAACCGGAATTCGGGCCCCGTCCTTGGCTGTGACGAACAGGCGTTCCGAGCGGTAGTTGGCGCGGTCGAACCCTCCAGGAACCTCCATTTCCTTGATTCGCTTCGATTTCCCGGTTTCCAGGTCGTATTCCAATACCGAAGTGGGAGAGACCAGCGACTGGTAGCTATAGCGGAAGGCGTTGGCGCCGAACTCCCGGTTGGTGTGCGGGTGCGCGCTGTAGACCGGCTCCGGGAAGGCGATATCTTGCACCGGACCGGTCAGCTCTCCCTGCGCGCCGAAGCGCCGGATCCGGAGGTGAGGCAGTCCGTCTTCGCGCTCGACCGCGACGGCGAAGGACTGGAAGATCTCAATCTCCTCCAGCATGATTTCCGGCCGGCAAGGGAGGACTTCCTGCCAGCGATCCCGCGCCGGGGCATCCACGGGAGCGGTGACCAGGCGAAAATTCCGCCCGGCATCGTTCGTCCGGATATAGAAGAGACCTTCCCGGTGTTCGGCGTAATACTCCACGTTATCCCGGCGAGGCTCGATCATCCTCCACTCGTCCGTCGGCCGGTCCGCGGGCAGAAACCGTCCTTCGCTGGTTGTATGGCTCGCGCTTTCCAGAATGATGTAGCGGGCATCGCGCGTGCGCCCGACGCCAACGCTAAAGCGCTCGTCGGCCTCTTCAAAGACCAGTGCGTCCTCGGCCGAAGGGGTTTCCACCCGATGCCGAAAGACCTGGTGCTGGCGCTTGGTTTCCGCATCTTCGACGGTGTAGAAGAGCGTGCGGCCGTCGCCGGCCCACGCCACCGATCCCGTGCGCTCGGCCCGATCCGGCAGCAGTTCGCCCGTGCGCAGATCCTTGATGTGCAGCGTATATTGCCGATACCCCGTGGTGTCGGTCGAATAGGCAAGCAGGTTCCCGTCGTCGGAGACGGTCAAGGCGCCCAGGGCCATGAAGGCTTCGCCCGCGGCGAGGGCGTTCAGGTCCAAGATCACCTCTTCGATCGCCTCTTCCGCGGATTCCAGCGGGGCTCTCTTGCGGCAGTAAATGGGATATTGCGCCCCTTCTTCCGTGCGGGAATAGTAGAAAAATCCACGATCGCGAAATGGCGCGGAGACGTCCGTCTCTTTTATGTGACCGAGCATCTCCCGGTACAGCTCCTCCTGCAGCCCGGCGGTGGGGGCCAGCATGGCCTCGGCGTAGTCGTTTTCCCGCTCCAGGTATTCGGTGACTTCGGCATCGCCCTTCTGCCGCAGCCAGGGGTAGTCGTCGATTAACTGGCTGCCGTGCATCGATTTGACCGACCTCTGGCGGCGCGCGGAGGGGGGAGTAGGAGAGGTTGGCGGGGAGGGGGATTGCTCCGGTTGTCGGGTCGTCATGGGGATTTAAGACTATTTGTATCAGGAGCCGGGAAGGAGCCTTCCTCCGCGCCGCCGGAGCGGGAGCGGGGATTCGAGGCCGGGCGGGGGATCGGCGCGTGGTTTGCGCCGGTAACCCGCGGCGCATCCTACAGGGGAGGTGAACCGGATCCTGGTGGGAACAGGCGGCCGCCGGGCGCCGGCGACCGAACAAATCTTCTTCCACCATGGGCTGCTGAGGAGTCAAATGAAAATGAGGCGGCAGGATGCGCCGATCTTCAAGGAAGGGAGCGAATTCATGGCAAATCTCAAATCACATCGCGCAGCGTCCGGCATGGCGAGGCTGCTTGCGGTTGCGTTCCCGTTGTTTGCCGCCACCGCTTTCGCGCAAAACATGGGGATGCCGTCGCCCAACATGCAACCGGGTCAGAACATGCCCAATGGGAATCCGGCAAACGCACAGGCGAGCGGGATGAGCCCGAACAACGGCGACAACATGGAGGCCGACATGATGAACCGCGCCTTTGTGACCCAGATCATGCGGGAAGACATGGCCCAGATCGAGATGGGAACCATCGTCAAGCAAAAGAGCGCCGACGCGGAGGTGACGCAGTATGCCAAGGCCGTAGTCGCGGACTTCAGCAAGTTCAACGTCCGGATCATGCCCATCGCCACGGAGCTTGGCGTCAATCCCCCCTCGAAACCCACGAAGAAGGAACAGAAGGCCGTCGATAAACTCCAGTCCCTGACCGGAGCGGAACTCGATCAGGCTTACATCCAGGCGATGGTGGAGGAAAGCAAAAAGGAAATTCAGGAGTTCCAGAATGAAGCATCCTCAACCCAGAATCCGGATATCCGGTCGATCGTCGCACAGGGTGGCGCCATTCTGACGCAGCATCTGCAAGTGGCGCAGCAGATGGAGCAGAACCGCGCCCAGTCGGGAGGGCAATGACGCAAGCATTTCCCCCGCTCGGCCGGCCGGTACAATAAAGTCGGATGAAAGCAAACGCGACGAGCGCCCTGGCCTGCGCCTGCCTTCTGCTCGCGGGACTGCCAACGGCGCCCGCCGAACGGGTTCAGGATCTACCCTCGCCGTCGAACTACGTCAGCGACTTCGCCGGCATTCTATCCCCTGAGACTCAAGCCTCCGTAGACGCCCTGTGTGCGCAGGTAGATCGGCGGGCGCACGCCCAGATCGCGGTGGTGACGGTCCAGACTCTGGACGGGGAGCCGATCGAAAACTTCGCCACCGAGCTGGAAGAAAAATGGAAGGTGGGGGGCAAGGGCTCCGACCGCGGCGTCATCCTGCTGATTGCGGCGAAAGACCACAAATATCGCTTTGAGGTCGGTTACGGCCTGGAAGGCATCCTGCCCGACGGCAAGGTCGGAAGTCTCGGCCGTCAGATTGTTCCCTATTTCCGCCAGGGCGACTACGACGCCGCGGTCACCACCGCGGTCTCCGCTATGGCCGGGG
>JAJYZK010000086.1 GCA_021799945.1 Acidobacteriota bacterium | reverse complement strand
TTTGGCCGGCTGTTGGGCCAAACGGAGTCGAAGGATCTGCGGTTGTTCTTGAGCGAATTTCTGATTCGTCACACGGCCGCTGGAATGGCCCGTCGAGCGGCGGGATAGGCAAATTCCGCTCCCGCGCTTCCGCTCCCGCGCCGAAGCCTGCCGGACGTGCGGCTTTCGTTTTACTATTAGGGCCGAACCGTATCGGGCCGAATCACGCTGAGCCGAGCCGTGCTGCATTAAACCATGCCGCCCTTTCCGCGTGGCCCTCGGCGGCGCGGACGCGAACGGGGAGCGACGCTCCGGGAAGGGATGGGTGAGTGGCAGGACAGGCCGGCAGACCCAAGCCCTCGCGCATCCTGCGAATTCAGGCGGTCACCATTTGCTGCCTGTGGCTAGCCGGCATGGTGAACTTCCTGGACCGCAGCTCGCTGGCCATTGCCAACACCACCATCCGCGCCGAGTTGGGGCTCTCCGGAACGCAGATCGGCGCCCTGCTCTCGGTCTTCTCGCTGGTCTACGCCTTCTCCCAGCTCCCCGCCGGAATCCTTCTGGACCGGTTCGGAACCCGCGTCGTGCTCACCGCCGCCATGTTTGTCTGGTCCCTGGCGCAAACGGTTACCGGCCTGGCCTCCAGCTTTTCTGAGTTCGTGGCCACCCGGGTCGTTCTGGCCGGCGGCGAGGCGCCCTTCATTCCATCCAGCGTGAAGGCCATCCAGGACTGGTTTCATGCCCGCGACCGCGGCGCTCCCATGGGGATCCTGGTCAGCTCCAACAACCTGGGCCCGGCGCTCGCGCCGCCGCTGCTGACCGCCATCATGCTCCGCTTCGGCTGGAGACATATGCTGATGGGAATCGGCGCGCTTGGATTTTTACTGGCCTTCGCCTGGTACCCGCTCTATCGCGACCGCAACCGCGTAGCCATGACGCCGGCCGATCTGGCTTACCTGGGCTCCCCGCCGCCCGGCGCCAAATTTGCGCTTCGGGAGTGGGTAGCGCTGTTCCGCCTGCGCACCATGTGGGGCATGATGCTCGGCTTCGGCGGAGTCAACTACACCACCTGGCTCTACATTTCCTGGCTGCCCGGCTACCTGCAGGCGGCGCGGCACTTGACGCTGTCGGCTACCGGGTGGGTGGCCATGATTCCCTTCCTCGGCGGGGCCGCCGGCGGACTGACCAGCGGCGCGCTCGCCGACTGGATGGTCCGGTGGGGCCTGGAGCCCATGCGATCCCGCAAAATGCTCATCGTTGGAGGACTGATCTGCTCCGGACTCTCCACCATCGGGGTTCCCTACGCCACCGGGATTCGCAGCGCGGTGGTCGCCATGAGCGCGGCCGTTTACTTCATCTATTTTGCGGGAACCTCCGCCTGGGGGTTGGTGGAGGCAGCCGCGCCGCCCCGTTACGTCGCCTCCGTGGGCTCCATTCAGAACTTCGGCAGTTTCGTCTGCGCCTCCTTCGGGCCGGTGCTGACGGGCTGGCTTCTCGACCACACGCATTCCTTTCAGATTGCGCTCATCATCTGCGGCTGCGTCGCCTTTCTCGGAGCGCTCTCCTATTTGTTCGTGGTGAAGGACCCGATTCCGGCCTCGGTTGCGGCTGGCCAAGAGCTTGGCGTTTGAAGCGTACTCGCGGCGCCGGCGCGCCCATCCCTCACGGCTCCGCCTCCGGCATCGCCGGCGGAGCGTCTTCCGGCGCGCTGCCCCACCGCATATTCGGCGTGTCGGCCATCTCCAGAACCAGCGTTCCTCCCTGGGCGATATCCGACTGCTGAATCCACGGCCGGTCCAGCGGCCGTCCGTTGAGCCGCGCGGATTGGATGTATTTGTTGCGGCGCGAAACATGGTTCGCCACGATGGTGAAGGTCCTGCTCCCGCCCAGCCGAATCACGCTTTTTTCGAAGATCGGGCTGCCGATCTCGTACACCGGGCTTCCCGGACAGACCGGATAAATGCCGATTGCGCTCAGCACATACCAGGACGAGGTTTCGCCGCCGTCGTCGTCGCCGGGAATGCCCAGCGGCCCGTCTCCGTACCACACCTCCATGATCTGGCGGACGCGTTGTTGCGTCTTCCAGGGCTGCCCGGAGAAGTCGTAGAGATAGGGAATGTGGAAGCTGGGTTCATTGCCCTGGGCATACAGGCCAATCAGGCCGGTCGCATCCGGAAATTGATTGAGAAACCGAAATTTCGGCACGGTGTATTGCTCGACGAACAGGCGATCCAGCCGGGCATTGAAGGCTTCCCGTCCGCCCATCAGCCGGATCAGGCCGGCGACGTCCTGCTGCACGCTGAAGGAATAGATCCAGGAATCGACCTCGGTAAAGTAGTCCCGGCCGCCCTGCCCGCCCCCCAGTTTCGGATCGAAGGGCGCCACCCAGTTTCCGTCCGCGCTCTTCGGGGCCATAAAGCCGGTCGCGGGGTTGAAGAGGTTCCGGTAGTTGTGGGCCAGGCGGGTGAAGTAGGCGGCGTCCGATTGCTTGCCCAGCGCCTTGGCGAGCTGCGCCACGCACCAATCGTCATAGCTGCTTTCCAGGGTGACGGAGACGGCCTGGCGGCGCTCCGGCGTTACCTGCGGCACGGTCTCGCGCTCGCCCCAGGCCAGCGCGGGGAAGAATCCCTTGTCGAAATACACCTGGTCGAGCCGGGTCAACGGGCCGCGGCTCCAGGGCAGCAAGGTGGCCTCGGTCGCGTTTTTCCGCATCGCGGCATAGGCCTCCTCCACGTCGAAGTCCCGATATCCCTTCTCATAGGTGTCCAGAATCAATTGCGCGGCGTGGTGCCCGATCATCACCGCTCGTTCTCCCGTCACATCCGGAAAGGAGGGTAGCCAGCCGCTCTGCTCGTACATTCTCAGGTAGGAGCGCACCATGTCCTGCTGGCGCCGGGGATCGAGGAGAAGCTGTAGCGGATGCAGCGAGCGGAAGGTATCCCAGAGCCCGTCGTCCACATAGAAATCGTGGCCCTGCGCCTCATGGACGGCATGGTCGAAGCCGCTGTAGTATCGGCCGTCCTCGGTGATGTCGGTCATGCGGCCGAGGGAGCGGTAGAGCGCCGTATAGAAAATCGCGCGTTGCTGCGGCGTGCCTCCCACCGTCTGGATACCGTCCAGGGCGCGGCTCCAAACGGCCCGCGTGCCGGCCCTCACTTGATCGAAGTCCCATGCGGGAATCTCCCGCTGCAGATTGCGCCGGGCCTGTTCCGCGCTGATGTAGGAGAGGCCGACGCGGACCTCGATCCGCGCCCCGGCGGAGGTTGCAGCCGTACTGACGAAGCCGATGTCATCTCCGGCCTGCCGCGGCGACGGGGAAAGCGCACCCTGGCCCCAGGTCTGAAACGACGTGAAGGGTTGGGAAAACTCCGCATAAAAATATTCGGTGGCGCCAGGGCCCTCGTGCTCCACGGCTGGGGGATCGCTTTGGACGCCCTGGCTGCCTTCTACGGCGCGGTCCCCGACCACGGAGAGGTGCGCCCCACGTTCCAGACTGAGCGCAAGATGAGCATGGGGGCTGGCGGGGAAGGTAAACCGGTAATAGGCCGCCTCTTCCGTGGCCGTCAGCTCGGCTTGGATGCCCCAGGTCTGCAATTGCGTCTGGTACGCATAGGGGCTGGCCGTTTCGAAATCGCGGTCGAAGTCCGACGCATAGTCTTTCGCCTGCACGCCCGCATCGCCGGTTGAGGCCATCAGGATCGCGGGACCGGCGGGAAAGCCGTAGATCTTGTCCGCCAGATAGCGGTCCTTGATGCCGGGAGTGGTGATCGGCGCGAGCCGCGCCATGCCATAGGGGCGTTGCACGTACGGCATGGTAGCGGTAAGCAGTTGGCCGATGCCGCCAATTTCGGGGTTCACGCTCGCGACCGGATCGTCACCGGGCGTCGTGCTCTGGGCGTGAGCGGACGGGCGCAGAAAAAGCGCCGCAAGGCAAATCCAGAGGCAGCAGGGGGGCTTGCTTCGCAAAGACATGATCGAACTCCTGATAGGGCTTCCCGTCCGGCCGGCCCGCAGCGACGGCGCATCGCCGCGGGGAAAGCGTCGCGGGTGGTCCCTCTGATTTATACCGTTTGTGGGGTAAACGGCGAACCCGCACCGGAGCCCCCGGGATCCGGGCAATGGGGAATTCTCGGATTCGGAGGGGATGCGTGCAATTTTCGCGGGCGGATCCCGGCGTAAGGGACTGGCGCGCCTGGAATCGATGCGCGGGAACGAATGGAATCGAAGCCGGGATGGACGAGGCCGGGGGGCGATGGATTTTCCGGGAGGGATTCTTTGGATGGAGAATGGCGGCGGGTTGGCGAGGATCCTGGATCCGGGATCTTGGATCCTAGATCCCAGATCCCGGATCCTCGATGGGATCGCTAGGACGAAGCTGAAGCGGGGGCCGCGCTACGAGCGTGGAGCGCGAACCAGCAAAGAGGACGAAGAAAAAGAGGCTGTATGCATAACTTCGGCCTCGAGGTCTCCGTCTCCTTCGAGGTTAGGCCCACCGACAACGCAATCAAGTGACCGGAGGACCGCGACAGGTTGCAGGCGGTAGTGCGGGCTCTGTGGCTGGAAGGCGACAGGGAGAAGCAGCGGGCAGCGGAGCAACAGCAGCGCGCCGATGGTCTGTACCTGGAGACTCCGCGGAGAATCCGGGCCTGCCGGTGGAACTGGGCCGCTTGAAGAAGTGAACCTATGGCATTGCGCTGCGGGTGGGTCATGTCTGCTCACGCTTCGCGGTCGATGGCGAACAACTCGTCCATCAAGGTGACGCGGCGCACCGAGTCGGCAGCGGGCGTGCACGCTCTGCGCGCCGCCGACCTTGTTGTCGCCTTTGTAACCATCTGTCTGAAGGAGTCTTTCGAATTTGTCGAGGAACAGCTTCGGCCCATCGCCGTCGCTCCGTCAACACCCCTCTCGGAAGGCGATGCGCCCCAGTCTTCTCCATACCTAGACTCCTGTCTCCGAAATTCGCCATAGAATCCTTGTCGTCCTGAGCGCAGCGAAGGATCTGCTTTTTCAACGATTCCCGTATAGCAGTCCAGCCTCCATGGATGCTGGGAACTTCGGGGGCGCCACACTCGTGTGGCGAATCGGAAATTCGTTGCAGAACAACCACAGATCCTTCGACTCCGTTTGGCCGACTCCGTTTGGCCAACAGCCGGCCAAACTCCGCTCAGGATGACAGTTCCTTTGTGATGCGAACTTCTGACTCGGGACACTGTGAGACGCTTCCGCCTAACAAATAGTCACTCATTCGGGCCGGATCAATTAAGACGACCACGCACTTCAGCAACACTCGATTCACTCATGCTTCGAGTTCCTCACACCGCTTGCCGACGTGAACAAATGTGGTTGCCCGGATGGATCCACTCTAGCTGCGCACGGAGGTGGCCCAGGTCGCGGACCACCCCATCGCCCGAATCGCCGAGCTGCCGCCCTGAAACATGGCCGACACGCTCCAGTCCATTTCTCAGGCCGCCGGATAACCACCAAACACCGGCGCTTGAAATGTCCACTTGAGAAGTAAGTGGACACTGCGTTGCACCCGCAAACATCTCTCACCCGGCGGGAATCTGCGCCAGATGGCGGCTTCGGACGCTTCGGCTCGCGGATGGTGTGGCAAGGTTTCTTCCCGGCGGTTCTTTTTTTTAGAAGGTTTGGCATCCCGATTCTTGTAGAACCGGGTCGAAATGCCGCTCAACATTGAGCTCCAGACGGGACATCCTCCCCTCCATCTCAATAGCTGCATCGCCGTTTTGGAAAAGAAAAATATTTTTTCAACCATTCTTGACAATCGATATGTGTTCAGAATATTGTCTGACAGAATTCACGGAGCGGAACGGATTAAACGTTTCGTTAGTTTTCCAGGCCTATGGCCGTATAAAGACGCACGGATGGAGTCCCTCTTTCAGCGACGGGACGGGCCGCAGAGTGAAAACATGCAAAGCTACTCTCGGGTGCATGTCCAGTTGGGAAGGAAGGACCGGCGGCAGCTTGCCGGGATGCTGAAAACGGAGCGGGAGTCGACGCGCGCGTTGCGGCGCAGGTTGCGGCCAGTGCAAGCGTAGCTGCAAAAACCGTGCGAGATGTAGCTCGGCGTGGTGAAGAGCGAGGGCTGGAGTCGGCGCTGGACGTCGGGTGGCGCCAGCGGATCATCGCCCGGTGCGCGGTCCGCCGCCCTGGGCAAAGCGTGGCAAAGTGAGATGGAGCGTACGGCTGATCGCCAGCGATGCTGGTGAAGTGGAAGCTCGCGCCTGTCGTGTATCGAGGAACGGAATGAAGAGTACATTGCCCGCATGGAAGAGGCGCCGGATTTGTATGAAAAGCCGCTGTCGGAGCGCCAACCAGTGAATTGCGTGGATGCGAAGCCGGTGGCGCTGCACGCTTCAGCGGTGTCCAGCCGAAGGCGGTGCGGCGCCTTACCGTGGCCCCGCACCAAGCCGACTCCGAACCGCTCCTCGCTCCAGCTTGCCGATTCCCCGCTGGAAATGGTAGCCAGATATCCGGAGGCCGACACCATGCCTCCGGTTCTGGATAACTCGTGCTCGATAACTGGTTCTGCATAACTGGCGCTGGATAATTTCGGGTCCCATAACCGCACGGCGCCGGTGGACCGGCTCGGCGAGCAGATCGGCGATCCGCTGCGGGGGACGTGTGCCGGCGCAGATTCCCCGCACTCGGCGACCTGTGGCGGGGAGCAAGAACATGGGACCGGAAAACGAACCGTGACCGCGTCGCCATCGACTGGAAGTTGCCGTGCAAAAAAGGCCGGCCGCAAGTTTGGATACAACAGAAGCACAATTGCATGATCGGAGGCCACCGATGTTCGGAAAATTGACATCTCTCGCGTCTGTCGCACTCGTCGCGGTAATCGCCTTTCTGCTCGGAGCAAAGGCGCTCGCACAGACTACGAACGGTTTAATGACCGGAACCATTACCGATTCTGCCGGAGCGGTTGTGCCTGGGGCACAGGTCAACGTGACCAACCAGGGAACAAGCGAACTCCGGACAACCACGTCGGACGCAACGGGGTATTACATCGTTCCGCAATTGCCTCCTGGAATCTACGACATCTCCATCACGAAGCAGGGTTTTGCAACCGTGAACCGCGCCAATGTCCAGTTGCAGGTAAACCAAAGCGCCACTCTCGACTTCAAGCTGACGGTCTCCGCCACAACTCAGACCATCACGGTCACCGGGGCCCCTCCGGCGCTGAATACGACTTCCGCCACCCTTGGGGAAGTGATTGGACATAGCGCAACCGTGGACCTGCCACTCAACGGGCGCGAGTTCACGCAGCTCACCCTGCTGACGCCCGGAGCGGCGCCGCATGAAGGGGGACAGCAAGCCGCGTTCACCGTGGCGCTCGGCGCCGGAGGCATCAGCCCGGCAGTCAACGGTCAAAGAGGGCAGCAGAATAACTTCACCATGGACGGCACCCTCAATAATGCGATTTTTACGGACATCTGGGCGATTAGCCCGCCTCCCGACGCCTTGCAGGAGTTCAATGTCCAGTCGCACATCACGGACGCGCAGTTCGCGATCACATCGGGCGCGAACATCAATATTGTTACTCGTTCCGGCACCAATACCTTCCACGGGTCGGCGTGGGAGTTTGCCCGAAATGCCGTGCTGGATGCTCAGCAATATCCTGAAACCGCGCGCACCCCTTACAGCCAAAATCAATACGGAGTCTTTCTTTCAGGGCCAGTCATGCTGCCACGCTGGAACGGCAGGGACAATACGTGGTTTGCCGCCTATTGGGAAGGGTTTCGCTCCGCCCAGACCTTCAGCAATTTCGGGAGCACTATGACCCCCGCCATGGTGAAAGGAGATTTCTCCGCATTACTGGGCGCTCAAGTCGGCACGGATTGCCTGGGCAGGCCGGAATTTGCGAATGAAATCTACGATCCAACCACAAGCCGCCCGGATCCTTGCCATCCTGGTTCGTTTATTCGCGATCCCTTCCCCGGCAACATCATTCCGACAAATCGGCTCAATCCCGCCAGTTTGCTCATTGCCCAAAAGTATTTTCCGGCGCCGAATCTCAATGTCGCACCGACTGTAACGCCGAACATCCAGTTCAACGCGGCCAATACTACAGCGAGCGATGTGACTGGAATCCGGTTCGATCACCGGTTCCGCAATAACGATACGCTATTCGGGCGGTACAACCGATCCAATGCGAACCTCCAGTCCCCGGAGCAACTGCCCAGTCCCGGCTTCTATCATTCGACGCTCAACTACGCGCAAGAATACGCTGTCGGTTATACCCATCTTTTTGGGACCAATACCGTACTGAATCTGCATTATGGATACACGAACACCAATGAGTACTACAGCGACTCGCCTGCGGGAGCGGCCTTTGCAACTTCCATCAATTACTCGCTGGCTGGGCCTACCAAGGACGGCATCTCCATGGCGCCGCAAGTTTCACTCTCGAACGGTTACAATGGATTGAGTCAATTCGCTATCCCCCTGGGTCCGCAGGAAAATAGCGATTACCACGCCGATTTGTCGAAGGTGATGGGCAACCATACCCTCGGCGTGGGCGGTATGTTCTACCATGTCCATAGTTTCGACGACGGTTGGGGCGGCACTGCCAGCTTCACGCAGAATGCGACCTCTCAGGATGCGACAGCCGGTCCCACGGGGTTTGGACCAGCCAGCTTTATGCTCGGAGCGTTGGACAGCTATGCGCCCTGGATAGGAGATACCGCAGCGAATCAGACGGTGAACTGGTATGGTCTCTACGCGCAGGACCAGTGGAAGGCTTCGAAGAATGTGACGATTACAGCCGGTCTGCGGTGGGACTACATCACCCCCGCCAATTATCACAAAATCGTCTCCGGACTGGATGTCCTGACGGGTCAGTTTGACATCACAGGGGCCGCTCCGCCGTACTACACCAAAGCGAACCTGCCCAGCGGATATTTTTATCCCCAATATAATGGGTTCGAGCCTCGTTTCGGCATCGCCTACCGAGCCTCGAATCAGATGGTGCTGCACGCCGCGTTTGCCATGCTGGACGACCACAACAATACCCTGGTGCAGGAAAATCAGGATCCCCGGCTTTCCTGGCCTACCGGGGCCGCACTGGACTTTCCCAGCCTCGATCTGGGCTCTCCAACAACCTATCTCAATAATCTCCCATCCGCTTCATCGCTTCTCCAGGGTGTAAAGCCGTATGCAAGCTTTGGCGCCAACCCACACAACAAGATTCCCTATTCCATGGAATACAACGCCGGCATCCAGCAACAATTGACGAACTCCATGGTGCTGACTCTTGATTATGTAGGCTCGGAGTCTCGCCACCAATTTCTGCAGCCGACTGCGAATACCGCGTTGTTTCCAGGCCCAGGACCAATATCGCTAAGACAGCCATTCCCCCAATATGGAGGACCGTTCCAGTTCGACAATAACAACGGCAACGCGAATTACTCGGCGCTCCAGGCGCAGCTCAAACAATCGCTTACGTCCGGATTGTTTTTCATGGCTTCCTACACCTGGTCGAAATCGTTGGACATTGAATCTTCGGGGCAGGACGGATCGATTGAAAACATCTACAACGAGCAGGCGGATTATGGGCCGTCGACCTTCAACATCTCTCAAATGTTTGTTTTGAGCGGCGTCTACGCGCTGCCTGTGGGAGAAGGCAAAGCGTATTTGCGCAGCCCCAATCGGTTCGTCCAGGGCGCCTTGGGCAATTGGAATGTGGGCTCCATTATCACCCTCAATTCCGGGACCGTTTTCAATGCCGCAGCCGGGGGAGACATTGCGAATGTCGGCGGCGGCGCTCAACGGGCGGAGCAGATTGGCAATCCCTACGCCGGCGTGGGATTCCGCCAAACGCATCTTTCTTGGATCAACCCAGCCTCGTTTGCGGTG
>JAJYZK010000085.1 GCA_021799945.1 Acidobacteriota bacterium | reverse complement strand
TGGAGGCTGGACTGCTATACGGGAATCGTTGCAAAAGCAGATCCTTCGCTGCGCTCAGGACGACAAGGATTCTATGGCGAATTTCGGAGACAGGACACTAGCTCGCAGTTAACCTGAAACCCAGGAAAGCGCCGATGGCCGGCGGCCTTGAACCGGAGAGGCGCCGGCAGCCATGCGCCCTGCTACCTGGCAGCCAGCTCAATCTCCAGCCGGGTGTTTCTGGCGAAGGCGACTTCATGCCCGCGGCCGATCCACTGGTCGTAGACGATCTTACCGGCCTCGTAATATCCGATGCCGGAGACAATGCCTCCGTCCGCCGCCAGGGCGCCGGCCACCCGTGTCACCAAGTCCATGCCGTTCCCGGTAATGGCCTCGGTGACCACCCCGGCTCCGGTTCTGTCTCCCACTGCGGCCAGGGCTCCAAGCGACGCCGGGGCCGCGAACAGGTTGGACCCGCCTGCATGGACTCCGCCTTCGTCGTCGATCCGCAAGCGCTCGCTCTTATCGCCTTCCGCTCCCATCAGTTGCGCCTGGATGACGCGAACATCGCCCGCCGGCAGCTCCACCCTGCGGAAACTCAGGCGCAGGCTTCCGTTGCGTCCGAACATCCGGGCCGCTTTGGCTTGGACCACCGATCCCAGCAGGTGCGTGCCTTCGGGAAGGAGCAGTCTCCGGGTCCGTTTCCGGGGAGTGGCTGAGCTTGCCGCCTCAGGCGCATCTCCCGCGGATCCTTTCGCCGGAGCATCTTCAAACAGGGGCTCGGTCAATACCGCCTCGATCGGCGTCCCCACCTGGGCTGTCGCCGAATCTACCGGGTCGAGTAGTCTGGCCCGGATCGTTCCATCCAGCTTGAGTCCGTTCAGGTCCGCAGCTTCGACCTGGGATGGGTGAGGCTGTCCGGGCAGCGGAAGCGGGCGGGTCAGCTCGGCGTCATATTGCGTGCCCACCCAGAGTTCCTGCGGGTGGATCGGGATTTCCTGGTAAACCGCCTGGCGCACGGTATCCCATTTGTGCGGCGCGGCCAAGACCGCTTCCGTCTTCGTCCGCGCCCAGTGGAAGACGGAGACGATGTGCCGGCCCAAAGACTGGTGAGACTGGCGCCGCTCTCCGGTTGCGATGTGCACCACCTGGGAGGTCCGCTGCGTGCTCTCCGTCTGGATTGCATAGCGATTGCCGTCGGGCGTCTCCATCTGGTCGAAGGAGACCTCCGCCTCCTTGAGCGGCGTCAGGTCGCCGTCAAACATGGCGGCCATCCGCGTCTGGTGGTCAACCGGATGCTTGCCGATAATTGTGCCGTAGACCTTGGAGTTCGCCGGCAGCACCTCATGATCGAAGAGGTAGACCGGCTCGGTAAGATGTCCCTGCACCTTTGTCCCCACGCGCAGCCGATAGGTCTTATCCAGTTGCACGCGCAGAGGGATTCCGGCCGGAATGCTCTCGACCGCTTGCGCCGCTGTGTCCTGCGCCCAGGCGGCGCCGGAGGCTGCTGCAACGGTCGCGGCGAATAACGCTGTCAGTGCAAGTCTCACGCCATCCCTCCCGACGGAGCGGCAGAGCCATGGTGCGGAGAACCCCCGCTTCGAATCGCACGCAGCGGCGACTCAGTTTCGAATGCGCAAAGTTAGTCGGGGGAGGTTTGATAGGGTCGGACCCAATTTCCCTGCGCAAATCGCCGAATCGTACCGCAGCCGCTCAGAATGGAAGCGGCTCTTGTATCGGAGATAGCGTGCGGGGCCCATACGGATTACAACCCGAGACTATGCCGGGCCCGGAGTCGAGTACATCACCCAAACGTTGCAATTTGAAACAGCATGGAGTACCCGGGAGGTAATGCAGGAAAGCCTTTCACGCGGCAGAGGCTTGTGGGCTGGACCGGCTTGCCCCGGCCGATAGGGGGTCAATGTTCCGGCGGCTTGAGCGACTCCTGAATCCGTCCTCTACGTGGAGACCTTGGGAGATTTCTGTACATCCTCCTCCGTAGGCAGGAAGCGTCGAATGTAACGGAGCGGTTCCTCATGCACCGCCATTTCGCGCAGGTGATACTTCCAGACGTCCGCTTTCAAGGTGCGGCGGGTAAAGGCTTTACGGGTCACCGTGATGACCTTGCCGCCTTTGTCTTTCCGGGTATAGCTGGCCGCCGGGACGAGGAAGAACATCTGCGTTCCCTGCTTCCAGAAACAGAGCGCGAACTCGTGGGAGAAGAGCAGGGAATAGTAGCGCTTGCCCTGGGAGAGAACGTCAATTGCGGCATCGTAACCGGACCAGGCGGGCTCGACGGTCGTCTGAAACCATTTGCGGAACGCAAAACCGTTGTCGCGTGCCCTGCGAACGACGATCTCAAGGAGCTCATGCCGGGTCATGGCTCCTCACAAGACGAAAGAGTTCCGGCCGGAAAATTGTCTATAGTTATATTTCATATATAGTTAGTCCGTCCGGCCCCCAATTGCCGGAGCGCACGCCCGTCCGGTCGCGAGGGAATTCCGGCGGTCTCTCGAATGCGACTGTTTGCGATCTTTCGCAAGCGGGCCGCGGGATGGCTGCCGATTTCACTCCGGTAGACCAGCAAATGCCTCCCCAATCGCCGGCCATCAAATAACTTATGCGTTACAGGCCAGGTTCTCTACCACTATTGGCGACAAATTCGCGCGGGGGGATGTCGATTAGTCAACCTGGGAATGCCGTGGCCGGCGGCTGCTGTGGGGTGCGGCTGCGCGCCGTCCGGGCGCTGCTGCTTCAGTTCATGGCATGCATCGCGCTCGTGGCTCCGGCGGCAGGCTGGGCCTCCGTGATTACCGCCTCCGGGGTTGCCGCCGATCCTCTCGGCCTGGAACCGGATGTGCGCCAGGCATTTGCCTCCTTCTATGTGCTCGATTACGATCAGGCTATCGCTCGGTTCCGCGCGATTGAGAACGCAAATCCCAACAATCCTCTGGCCGTGGATTTTGTCCTGGAGACCGTGGTCTTTCGGGAGCTGAACCGGCTCGACCTCCTCGATACGACCTTCTACGCGCACGACGGGTTTCTGACCGGAAAGCACCTCGTGAGCGTGGATCCGGCGGTGACCGGCCAGGTGAATCTGCTGGCTCAGAAGGCGATAGGGCTGGCCAACGCGGATCTCCAAGCGCACCCTGGAGATGCGGACGCGCTCTTCGCCCGGGGATGGGCGAGAAGTCTGAGCTCGGTTTATGCCGGTCTGGTGCAGCGCAGCTTCATCACCGCCCTGCGTCAGGCGCTGGATGCGCGGCGAGACGACGAAAGGGTGCTGCAGGAGATGCCGAATTACGCCGACGCCAAGCTGGTGGTCGGCATTCATGAGTATGTTGTCGGCAGTCTGCCGTTTGTCTTCAAGATGATAGCCGGCGTCTCAGGTATGCCCGGCTCCAAGTCCAAAGGGCTCGCCGCGCTGCGGGACGATGCCGCCAAAGGAGTCATTACTTCCGTGGAGGCAAGTACGGCGCTGGCCCTTTTTCTCCGTCGGGAGGCGAAGTATTCTGACGCGGTAGCCGTGGCGCAAAGGCTCAAGAGCGAGTATCCGCGCAATTTTCTTTTCTGGCTGGAGGTGGCCAATCTCATCAAGGACTCCGGAGAGGGACCGCGGGCCATTGTCGAATATCGGGCGGTGCTCAGCCGCGCCCGGAGCCCCGGCTACTTTCACTCGGCTCATCTGGAGCTGGCATGGTTCGGATTGGGCGATACGCTCCAGGGACAGGGCGATTACGCTGAAGCGGCCTCCGCCTTTGTGACAGCAGCCGGTCAGCCGGGCGCCAGCCAGGAAGTGAAGGCCAGGTCCGACCTGGACGCGGGAAAAGTCTACGACCTGCTGCATCAGCGGGATAAGGCCATCGTGGAGTATCAGGCGGCGATCCGTCAGGCGGGGGGCTCAGGCCCGGGCGATGCGGCCCGAAAATATCTGAAAACGCCCTACTCCGTCCGCTGATGCCGCAATAAGATGTAGTAGGTAAGGCGCAGGCAGAGGCTTCCACCGACCCGAATGGTTTTGTCGACCGTCTGACGCCGACTGCCCTGTTCGCGGGAACGGTCCTCGCCGCGCCTGGGCATTGCTGGAGAAAGTTATGGCTCTCAACTGCGCCCGATGCGGCAAGAGTCTCGCGGAGCAGGCGCGTTTCTGTTCCGCCTGCGGATCTCCGGCCGGAGGCCCGGGAACCTCGCGCCTGTACCGGCCAAGGGCGGGCCGAATCGTTGCCGGCGTGTGCCAGGGAATGTCCGTCGTTTACGGATGGGATCCGGTGATTGTGCGTCTCGCGGCGGTTCTTCTTGGCTCGCTGCTCATTCCGATCGCGATTCTGGCGTATGGGGTCCTGTGGATTGTGATTCCGGAAGAGAGGCCGGCGCTTCCTTCCGGCCTTCCCTTGAACTCGGTCTGAAGTCCTGCCGGGGGCTTTCCGTAACCTTCTCTGTTTCCTGTACAGTCAATGCAAGAGCGGTCAACCTCGCCCCGCCGCTTTCGCGGTTCCGGCGCGCCGGGCTGGGGGCTTGGAAAGGCGCCGGAGGCCGGTTAGGCTGAAAGCAACGTCCGGTCATGCCCCGAAACTTCCTCGAGACAATGAACTCTTCCATTCGCCCATTTCGATATGCAGGAGCAAATTCATCCCTGCATTGCGACCAGGCGTCGCTGACTTCGCTTGCGGCGAAATTCGGGACTCCTCTGTATGTCTATTCCAGATCCCACATTGCGGGTCGATTCGAGATTTTCGATCGGGCCTTCGCGCATCGGCCTCACCTCATTTGCTATGCGGTGAAGGCGAATCCCAATCTGTCCATTCTGAAGTTCCTCGCCCGGATGGGTTCGGGCTTCGATATCGTTTCCGGCGGAGAGCTGGAGCGGGTGCTCCTGGCGGGCAGACGGGCCGCTCGCCGCGCGGTTTTTTCCGGCGTCGGCAAGACCGCGGAAGAGATCGACTTGGCCCTGCGGACCGGCATCCTGCTCTTCAATGTGGAGAGCGGCGCCGAGGCCGAGCTGCTCGCCGCGCGCGCACGCAGGCTCCGATTGAAGGCGCGGGTCTCCCTGCGGGTGAATCCCGACGTCTTTGCGGAGACCCATCCCTACATTTCAACCGGTTTGCGGGAACACAAATTCGGAATCGGGATTGGCGAATCGCATAAGATTTACCGCCAAATGGCGAAAGAGCCGTTTCTGGAGCCGGTCGGGGTGAGCGTCCATATCGGCTCCCAAATTCGATCGGCGGAGCCGTTCGGGGTCGCGATGGAGCGAGTGGCGGAGCTGGTCGAACAACTAAAGTCCACCGGCATTCGAATCCAGTATGTGGACGCCGGCGGCGGAGTGGGGGTGGAATATGTTGGCTTCGACGCGCAAGACGGAAAAAAGCGGGCCGCATTCGATCCCCAGGACGTGGCTGCGAGGTACGCGGCGGCCATCGATCGCGCATTGCGGGGTCTGGATGTGACGCTTCTTCTCGAGCCCGGGCGATTTTTGGTGGCGCAGGCAGGCGCCTTGCTGACCCGGATTCTCTACGTGAAACGAAATGGGAGAAAGAATTTCCTCATTACCGACGCCGGAATGAACGATCTCATTCGACCGGCTCTCTATCGGGCTCACCACGAAATCCTGCCCGTGGTCCGCGACCGCGCGGCCGGCATGTCCACCTTCGATGTGGTGGGGCCGGTGTGCGAGACCGGCGACTTCTTTGCCCGAGGCCGGCGCCTGCAGAGGGCAAAGTCGGGGGATCTGCTGGCGCTGCTGGACACGGGAGCATATGGGATGTCTCTGAGCTCCAATTACAATTCCCGCCCCAGGCCGGCGGAAGTCCTGGTGGAAGGGGGCCGCGCGAGGCTCATTCGGAAACGCGAGACCGTGGCGGACTTGCTGCGCGCCGAAAGGAGCGGGCTGCTCTGAAGGGCGCCTCGGCGCCCGAGTCGGCTGTAGTCGCTCGATCGGCGGATTTCGATCCGCACGGGGCGAAGATCGAGTCCATCTCGGATCCGGATCGAATGCGGGACGCGAAGCGGGGTAGATCCTACGTTGTCTTCAGGGGGTGGAAGGCGCGAACGGCCTGATTTGAGGCTATTGAGAGATGGAATGAACAGAGGCCAGGGTGTTGTCGCCCGCCACCGGCTCGGCCGCGTCGGTCTCTTGCGAGGAACCGCTGGAGTCGCGGTTCAGGGCCGCCGCCGGAGCGGGTTGGCTCGGGCCTAATCCCAGGGCGATCAGCGCGCGGCTATCCGGCGTGATCCTGGTCTGCCAGCCATGATCGGCCTGATACTGCTTCATGGCCTCCTGAGTCTGAACATCCCATTGACCGCTGGGCGCGCCGCTCAGGTATTTTTTTTCAATCAGCGCGGTTTGGATCTGAGTGGCTCGACCGGAATCGATCGATCGTTGCCCGTGTATGACGTGGGAGCGTCTTCTGCGGTGCAATTTCGACGCAAGGATGCGTGCATGTCCCGTCGATTTGTGATGTTTGGTGGTAGCGAAGGCCGGGCCCAATGCGAGGATCGCCGTCAACAAATATATAGAGCCGGCTCGGACGGAATGCATGCGGATCCTCTCCACCTTGGAATCGCTGCCTTCAAATTAATATTTCGCGATTTAGATTGCAACCGGGAAGGGGCCGGCGGCGGCGTTTTTCCGCCGCCGGTAACCGTTACGATCCGGCCAGAACGGCGCCCGCTTAGGGCAGCGTTCCTCCCAGATAAGTGCCACCCGCCTGAGGACTCCGGGAATCGACCACTCGGAAGACTACGTCTTGACCCGATTTCAGTGCAGCGACGAGAGATTGGAACTGGTCTATGGAGGTAATCGGCTGCTTGTTCATTTCCGTGATTACCAGTCCGGGGGCCAGCATCGTCTCGTCCCCGAAGGAGCCGGGCTTGACCTGGGAAATCAGCACGCCATGGATTCCGCGGCTGGCCAGGGACTGAGGAACGGCTTCGACGTCGATCCCGAGTTTCGCCTGCGCTGCGTTGGGCGCGCTCTCCTGATTGTTCTCCCCGGATTCGCCGGAAGGCTGCGAGCCATACAGCTTGGCCCGGTCGGCAATCGTAAGAGTTGCGGTTTGCTTTTGACCGCCGCGCAGGAATCCAAGCTCAACCGTCGTTCCCGGCCTGCGGGCGGAGATCACATTCACCAGAGCGTCTCCGTCCTTGACCGGCTTGCCGTCGACGCTGGTGATGATGTCGCCGGCCTTGATTCCGGCCAGATCGGCGGGACCGTGCGGGGTGACCATGTTGACCATGACTCCGCTCTTGAAGCCGTAGACGCGGCCGACTGCGGGGGAGAGCGCCGGCTGGAATTGAATTCCGATGGAGCCGCGGACCACCTTGTGGCTCGGCCCGATCAGGTCGTTATACACGGAGATGACGGTATTGGCGGGCATGGCGAAGCCGACGCCCTGATAACCGGCGGACTGGGTGTAGATCGCGGTGTTCACGCCAATCACCTGCCCGGCCATATTCACCAGCGGACCGCCCGAATTGCCGGGATTGATGGCCGCATCGGTCTGAATAAAATGTTGGAACTGCCCGGCCGGACCTTGCTCGATGGTCCGATTTTTTGCCGATACGATGCCCGCGGTGACCGTTTGCGAAAGGGCGAACGGGCTTCCGATCGCGATGACCCAGTCGCCCACCTGAGCAGCATCGGAGTTGCCCATCTTTACGGTCGGCAGCGGCTCCGTGGAGTTGATCTTCACCACCGCCAAGTCCGTATCCTTATCCACGCCGACCACCGTTCCGGCGCGGCCCTGAAAGCCCTCAGGGTCGGTGGAGAGTTTGACGAAGATGCGGTCGGCTTTCTCCACCACGTGATTGTTGGTGAGAATATATCCGTGCGGATCGACGATGAAACCGGATCCTAGAGAATCCCGAACCTGATCGCTTCCCTGATCGGAGCCGGGACCCTGCCCGAAGAAGCGGTTGAAGAAGTCCTGGAAGTTCTGGTCGGGGCCGCCGTCGTCCTGGCCTTGATCCCCATTCTGGTCATTGCCGTCCGGGGGCGTGGGGACTGCGCCGTGGCGGCGCCGCGAATGACTGTCCTGCGCGGGTAATGTTTCGGTGTTGATGTTCACCACCGCGGGACCGACCTGCTTCGCGATCTGGGTAAACGTGGTGGAGAGATTCACCGGATCGGGAATCTTCAGTTGCGTTGCATCGGAGCTGTCGATCGCGGCTTCTTTGCCATGGACTCCGCGAACAGCGACCGATCCGATCAGGATGCCGGAGGAGAGCGCGCCGAGGATGATAAAGGTGGAAGCAAGACGGTGCGGGTGCATCCGTCGGAGCAGGGATTTCATTCCGGTCTAACCTCGTATTTTTAAGAACATCTCCAGGCGCTGACCGCAGGCGGCGATGCCCTAACTCTATTACCTACCTGTATCAGTATATCCACAAGCCGGTTGCCTGGCTTTCCAGGTTCCTCGGCCTTTCAGGTTGGGCCGCTAACGTGTTAGACGCGCCGGCGGAGTGCGGAGTCGCAGCGACCGCGGCGCCTTCCGAGGGGAATGCTTTTATAGGGATGGGATTCCCTCCGGCGAGGTTGTCCGGAGGCCGCGGAACGATTGTGCGGCGGCAATTCCCGCCAGGATCGACAAGGCGCCCAAGGCGGCGCGCGCACCCATGCCCTGCCCAAGAAAGAGAAGCGAGGTGAACCAGGCAAAGACCGGTTCGAAGGCGTAGATCAGCGCCAGATGGGTGGGTGGAAGAAACTGTTGCACCCAGCTCTGGATGGTGAAGGCCGCCGCGGTGCACAGGATGGAGGCGACAGCCACGGCCAATACCGCGGTGGGAGAGGGATGAAACCGCGGCTTCTCCAGAAAAGGCTCCGCGATTCCCATCGCCAGGGCGCTGAAGCCAACCTGGAGCACGGCGAGCTGCTGAAAGGGAATCGCGGCTTCTTCCGCCCCCTGCGGGCTCGGAAAGGCCCCGAGGATGCGGTCCTGAGCGATAATGTGCAGCGCGAAGGCCAGAGAGCAGCCCAGAGTCAATCCGTCTCCAAGACTGAAGGAGCCGAGATCGATGAAGGTGAAAGCGCTTCCGGCTGCCGGAAGGGCAGGCTGCGTGGTGAGCAGGACGATGCCGGCGAAGGCCAGCAGGGCGCCCATCCAGGTATTCCAGCGCGGAGCGGGAGCGTCGCTGCGGCGCAACGCGGGAACGACGGCCAGCATCGGAACCAGGACCACGGTAAGTCCGGTAAGGAAAGCGGATTTGGACGGCGTGGTGAGCCGCAGCCCCGCGCTCTGAAACTCGTAGCCCAGAAACAGGAACAATCCGACCATGGCTCCGGCGGCGAGGGTGCGCCGTCGCATCGACCTCCATTCGCGTCGGTAGAGAATGGCGAGAACCAGGAAGGCGATCGCCATGCGCAGGAAGTTGAAGAGCATCGGGCTGATGTCCCGGAAGGCGTTCTTGACGAGAACGAAGGAGGCGCCCCAGGCTGCGACCACCGCGAACAGCAGGAGATGCGCACGCAGGGAGCGCGACATCAAATCCATTCCTCGTTTTTTTTTCGTCTCAATGCCGGCTGCCGGAGAGATGGTCGGCGGCTGCGAGCAGCAGGAGCAAGATGCGTTTGAGGGCCAGCTCGCGCCCGGAGGAATCGTACCATTCGCCACGCGTGTGAATTCCTCCGCCCTCGCCTCCGGCGCCCAGGCTGAGCGCCGGGATGCACAGCGAAAGCGGAATATTCGCGTCGGTGGAGGCGATCCGCTCCTGGGTGCGAATTCCCAGCCGCCGGTCCACGGCCAGCAGGGATTGCAACAGGGGAGCTTCCGCCGGCAGCCGGCCGGCCGGGCGGCTGCCGATCTGTCGAATGGTGTGGCGCAGAAGACCGCGGAGCCGGCGGCCGTTGGCCCGGCGCTCCGCCTGCGCATTCGCGGCAACAATCGCGGCATCCACGTTGCGGCGCAGCTCCG
>JAJYZK010000084.1 GCA_021799945.1 Acidobacteriota bacterium | reverse complement strand
GGGGCCGGTACCCGCAGCTCCCTGCGCAGACGATTCCGCTCTATTGGATCGGCGACTTCCCTCCCAAGCTCTCCCCGGGCATGAAAATGCTGCCGGTGGGCATGGGCAGGAGCTACGGCGACGTATGCCTTCTGCAGAACGGCGCCCTGCTGCGCACGCCGACCCTCGACCGGTTCATCTCCTTCGACCCCGAGAACGGGATCCTCCGGTGCGAGGCCGGAGTGACGCTGGCCTCCATTCTGGAATTCGTCGTGCCTCGCGGCTGGTTTTTGCCCGTGATTCCCGGAACCAAGCACGTGACGGTGGGCGGGGCCATCGCCAACGATATCCATGGCAAGAATCACCATCTCGCAGGAACCTTCGGCCGCTTCGTCCGCAATTTGGATCTGATCCGCTCCGACGGCGGCCGAATCCACGCCGGCCCGGCCGAAAACCCCGACTGGTATGCGGCCACCATCGGTGGCATGGGCCTGACCGGGCTGATCGCCTCGGCCGAACTGCAACTGCGGCCCATCCGCTCCCGGAACATCCGCTATCAGGCGACCAAGTTCGTCGGCATCGACGAGTTTCTGGCGCTCTCCCGGGCCTGCTCGGGGCGCGAGTACACGGTAGCCTGGATCGATTGCGTCTCCCAAGCCTGGAACTTCGCCCGAGGAATCTTTCTAGCCGGCGACCATGCCGAGGAGCCGGGCCCGCTGGGGCCTTCGGGAAAATCGAGCCTGAGTCTGCCCTTCGACCTTCCCGCCTTCGCTCTCAACCGCACTACGGTGGGATTGTTCAATGCCTTCTACTACAACCGGCAATTCGGCAAGCAGAAGCACGGCGCGATGGATTACGAGCGCTTTTTCTTTCCGCTCGACAGCATCCTGCATTGGAACCGGCTCTACGGCAAAGACGGCCTGCTGCAATTCCAGTGCATCCTGCCCTGGGCAGCCGACCAGACCGCGATCCTGCGCATCCTCAAGGCCATCACCGCCTCCGGCCTGGCCTCTTTCCTGGCGGTGATCAAGGTTTTTGGAGATCTTCCCTCCCCGGGGACGATGTCGTTTCCCATGCCCGGCATCACCCTGGCGCTGGATTTTCCCATCCGCGCCGGGGCCAGCTTCGAACTCCTGGACCGGCTGGCGGAGATTACCGCCGAGGCCGGAGGAAGAATGTATCCGGCGAAGGACGCGCGCATGAGCGCCGCGCACTTCCAGCAGTTTTATCCGCAGTGGCGGCGGTTCGCCGCCTATGTGGATCCCGCCTTCAGCTCCAGCTTCTGGCAGAGGGTGACCGCCGGTGCCTAGAAGGTCGTTGCGATATCCTTACCGGATTCTTCTGCTTGGCGCGACCTCCGGCATCGCCATGGCGACGGCGCGGATCTTCGCCGGACGGGGAGCCCGGTTTTTTCTGGTGGCCAGGAACCGGGAGAAGCTGACCTCGGTCGCCCAGGATCTGATGGTGCGCGGAGCATCGGCCGCTGAAACCTGGGTGGCGGATCTGGACGATATCTCTCTGCACGAGGCGATGCTGAGCGCGGCGGCCGAGCGGCTGGGCGAGATCGACCTGGCGCTGATCGCCCATGGTCTGCTCGGCGATCAGACGGCGGCGGAGTCGGACTTCGCCGCCGCCGCGACCGTGCTGCACACCAATCTGATCTCGCCGGCCTCGCTCGCCACTTGGCTGGCCAATTATTTCCGATCCCGCGGTCAGGGGACGCTGGCGGTTCTCTCCTCGGTGGCCGGCGACCGCGGGCGCAAGAGCAATTATGTCTACGGAGCTTCGAAGGCCGGGCTCAACGCCCTTCTCGACGGGCTGCGCAACCGTGTGGACCGGGAGGGCGTGCATGTGCTCACCCTCAAGCCGGGCCTGGTGGTCACCGCCATGACATCGCGCCTGCCGCGGTCACGGCTCTTCGCCTCCCCCGAGCGGGTGGCCAGGGGGATCGTGCGGGCCGTCGAGCGCCGCCGCGATGTGGCCTATCTTCCCTGGTTCTGGGCCCCCATCCTGTTTGCGGTTCGCGCGATTCCCGGCCGCATCTTCAAAAAGATGGATCTGTGAGCGGGAGCGTCAGGCCTCTTCGCGGCGAAGCAGATCGCGCCCGCGCCGTTCCGGGCCGAATCCGAAGAGCAGCAGGAGCGAAACGATCACGCACAGCTCGAAGGCCGCCAGCGCCCGGGGGTATCCCAGATGGTCGCGCAGAGCGTACTCGACCGACACGGCGGGAGAGGAGAGCAGCACGCCGAGTTGATAGACAAATCCGGGAAATAGGCTGCGCACCGCGGCCGGCGAAAGCTCGATGAGGTGCGCGGGAATGATGCCGAAGGCGCCCTGCACGCCCGCCTGCATGAAAAAGGATCCCAGCACCAGCGCCGGCATGGTGGCTCCGAAGGCCCAGGCGGGAATCGAGGCCAGCGCCAGCAGCACCGCGAAGATCAGCGAGCGCCGGCGGCCCGAGCGCTCGGAAAGCGCTCCAAACCAAAGCGCTCCCAGGATCGCGCCGGCGTTGTAAAGGATGGGGATGCCGAAGAGCATCCGCAGGCCCAGCACCTTGCGGCCATGCAGGGCCGGAATGGACTGGAGAAAGTCGGGGTACAGGTCCTGCGTTCCATGCGACAGGCAGGTCATCGCGGTCATCACCAGCAGCAGGTAAAAGAAAATGCCGAAGTGGCCGGTCGCCGCGCGCATCATGCTGCCCATGGAAGGCGGGCGATGCACCTGCCAGGACCGCGACTCCGGGGCCAGGGCCGTGAGAACGACGATCAGCGCGGCAAGGCCCGAGCCCACGACAAACAGCGGCCTCCACCCGAAGGCTGGAGCCACGGTGAGCATGGCCACGGCCGCCAGCAGGTAGCCGAACGGGTAGCCGCTCTGCATGACGCCGGAGAGCAGGCCTCGCCGGGCGCGCGGCGCGCTTTCCATCGCGTACGAGGCCCCGATCCCCCAATAGCCGCCCATGCCGATCCCATACAGGCCGCGCATTGCGAGGAAGAAAAGGTAATTGGGCGCGAAACCGCTCAGCACCGTTACGGCGGAGAAGTAGATCACGCAGCCGATGAGAGGAAGCTTGCGTCCGTAACGGTCCGCAAGGGCCCCGAAGAGCAGCGCGCCCAGCGGGCGCATGGCCAGGGTGAGCGTGAGCGAGTAAACGATGGCGGACTTGCCCACCCGGAAGTGGGCGGCCAGGGTATCGAACAGGAAGATGAGAACGAAGAAATCGAAGGCGTCGAGAACCCAGCCTAGAATGCCGGCTGCAACGGCATAGGGCCATCCGGCGGATCCCGCTTCGGCGAGCCCTCCGCCGGCCTCCAACTCCGCAAGGGTATCCGGCAATCGTTCGTCCTCCCGGACCGGAGTTATGCGTCCAGTTTTTTCGCCGCCAGTTCATTGAGCAGCGCCGGATTGGCCTGCCCTTTGGAGAGCCGCATCACCTGCCCGACAAAGAAGGCGGCCACCGTCTTTTTCCCGCCGCGATATTGCTCCACCTGCTTGGGATTCGCCGCGATCACCTCGTCGAGCCAGCGGTTCAGGGTCTCCGGATCGCCGATCTGCTTCGGTTTCTCCCGCTCGTAGACCGGGCCGAAGTCTTCCCTGGAGGCGAAGGCCGAGTCCAGCAGCCCCTTCAACTGTTTGCTGGAGAGTTCGCCGGATTCCGCGAGGTCCGCCGCCTGCACCAGCCCCTCCATCGAAATGGGAGACTGCTCCAGGTCCAGGCCCTCCGCTTTCAGGCGGCCCATCAGCTCGCTCTGGATCAGGTTGGCGACGCGTTTGGGGCTTTTCGCGCGCTTCGCGGCGGCCTCAAAGCGGTCGGCGAAGTCCCGGGTCGCGGTCAGCGTTTGCGCATCCTGCGGCGTGATTTCGTATTCGGCGATCATGCGCCGCCGCCGCGCCTCGGGCAGTTCCGGGATGGCGGCGGCAATCGCGGACTTCCATTCCGGCGTCACCACCAGGGGAGGCAGGTCCGGCTCCGGAAAATAGCGGTAATCGTGCGCCTGCTCCTTGGAGCGCATGGAGTAGGTGCGGCCCTCGGCCGCATTCCAGAGCCGCGTCTCCTGCGCCACCCGGCCTCCGCTGTCCAGCAGGGCGGCCTGGCGCTCAATCTCGTATTCCAGCGCGGCGCGAATAAAGCGGAAACTGTTGACGTTCTTCACCTCGGCCTTCGTTCCGAACCTCTGCTGCCCGCGCGGCCGCACGATCACGTTGGAGTCGCAGCGCAGAGAGCCCTGCTCCATGTTGCAATCGCTGACTCCGGTGTAGAGGAGGATGTCCTTCAGGCGGGTGAGATATTCGTAGGCCTCATCCGGGGTGCGGATATCGGGCTCGCTGACGATCTCGATCAGCGGCGTGCCGCAGCGGTTCAGGTCCACATAGGTCTTGCGGGCGGACTCCGGAAATCCCTCATGCATGCTCTTGCCCGCATCTTCTTCCATGTGCAGGCGGGTGATGCCGATGCGCTTGGTGACCGGCTGTCCGGAGGCGTCAAAGGAAGGCGTGTCGATCCATCCATGCTCGGCGAGGGGCTTGTCGAACTGCGAAATCTGGTAGCCCTTGGGCAGGTCGGGATAGAAATAATTCTTGCGGGCGAAGATCGACCGTTCCCGCACCTCGCAGTTCAGCGCCAGCGCGGCCAGCACGGCGAACTCCACGGCGCGCCGGTTGAGCACCGGCAGGGCGCCCGGCAACCCGAGGCAGACCGGGCAGATGTGGGTATTGGGCGCGCCGCCGAAGCGGTTGGCGCACCCGCAGAAGGCCTTGCTGTTGGTAAGAAGCTGCACGTGCACTTCCAGCCCGATGACGGGCTCGTAACGCGCCAGAACTTCGGAGGAAGCCGAGGGAGTGGGAGCCATTGCGGAATCCGGGAAACCCCTGTTCGATTAATCCTGTTCGATTCTAGACGAAAGCCGGGAGGGCGCTTCGCCGCCACGCAGTGCGCATGGGCGGGAGCAGCGGCAGAACGGCGGCATCCGCGCGCGCCAGGCCGGAGCAAGTGCGTTTAATTGTTTCCGAACACGGGAATGGCGGCGCCGTGAACGGCGCCGGCGTCGTCGCTGCAGAGGAAAAGCGCGGTGCGGGCAATGGCCTCCGGCTTGGGCCACTTCGCGAAGTCCGCGTCCGGCATCGCCTTGCGATTGGCCTCCGTGTCGATGATGCTGGGCAGAATGGAGTTCACCCGAAGGCCCGAGCCCTTCAGCTCCGCGGCCAGCGAGTCCATCATGGCCAGAGCGGCGGCCTTGGAGGCCGCATAGGCCGAAGCTCCCGCCGCGTGATCCCATGCCGCCTTGGCCGCAACGTTGACGATGACCCCGCTGCGCCGGGCCAGCATGGCCGGCACGACGGCTCGGGCCAGCGCAAATCCGGCGCGCAGATTCAGATCCAGCATGCGATCCAGCGTCTCCGGCGTCGTCTCCCACAGCTTGATTCCGCCCGCATACCCGCCGACGGCATTGACCAGGGCGTCCAACCGACTCCAGGCGGAGAGGATCCGGCCGACGACAGCTTCCGCGCTCCGCGGGTCGGCGAGCTCCGCCGGACAGCCCAGCAGCCGGGCAGAGAGGGCGCCGGCGGCGGCTTCGAGCGCCGCAAACTCCTCGGGCCTCCGCCAGGTGACCGCGACCTTCGCCCCATGCTCCAGGAACAGGAGGCTGATGGCGCGTCCCAAACCACCCGTGCCTCCGGCGATGAGAACGGCCTTGTCCGTCATGTCGGGATGCATCTAGTCTTTTCCCCCTTATCGCCCCACTCAGAAAGACCATGGCGCAAGACCACGGCGAGAGACTGCGGCTCAGCAGACGCCGTCCACGGAATCGGCGCATACGATCCGCGATTCTCCTTCCCCGAGCACCTGCACCGCCGGCAGCAAACCGGCCCCCGCGGCCGCCGAAAGCAAGCGCTTTACCGGCTCGTCCATCGGCTCGCGGGAGAGCCGGAAGGTTCCAAAGTGCATCGGAATCATTCGCTGCGCTCCAAGATCCTGGAAGGCGCGCAGAGCCTCTTCCGGCGACATGTGCATCCGCCGGTAGTGATCCGGGTTGTAGGCCCCGATGGGAAGAAGGGCCGCCTGCGGCCTCAGCCGCTCGCCGATCCGCAGGAAGCCATCGAAGTAGGCCGTGTCCCCGGAGTGATAGACCGAATGGACCGCGCTGCGAACCAGGTACCCTCCGAAGCCGCGATGGGTATCGCGGAACAGCCGCGCTCCCCAGTGTTTGGCCGGGGTCATGGTGATCTCCAGGCCGGCCACCTGCCGGATCTGCCACCACTCCATCGCCTGCACCCGCGAAAATCCGAGATCGCCCACCAGGTCTTCCACTCCCCAGGGCACAACCACCGCCGGGGCCCTCCCGGTGAGCCGGCGCGTATGAGCGACAACCCTCCGCAAGGAGGGCCGGTTCAGGTGATCCATATGGGCGTGAGACAGTAGGACGGCATCGATCGGCGGTAGATGGAGGATCCGCACGCCCGGACGCCGCAGCCGGCGCAGGGCAATGAGCCGCGCCGCAAAAACCGGATCGATGAGCAGATTCCGGCCACCGATTTGAATCAGGAAAGACGAGTGGCCGATGAAGGTGATTCCGAGTTGGAGCGGACCGGCCAGCTCCGGCCGCCGGGAGAAGCCGGACATGCTTCCAAAGGCCGACTCCCCAACGATCGTTCCCAGAGAGCGGATCCGGCTGAGAACGGGGTGGCGGCGATGGACGGATGGAAGCATCTCGATCCTTACCTGAATAGATGCAGCATAGATGCAGCCGGGCGCGGCTCGATCCGCAGATCAGTACTCGCCGGAGACGACATTTCGCAGCGATTCCCCGCAGCCCAGGCGGCGCGCCTGCTCGGCGGCCAGCTTCAAAGCCCGTCCCAGAAACTTCGCCGATCCTCCCGCCACATGCGGCGTGAGGAGCAGGTTGGGCGCCTTCCACAGGGGATGCCCGGGGGGAAGGGGCTCGGGGTCGGTTACGTCGAGAGCCGCGCGGATTCTACCCTCCTCGAGCGCCCTCACCAGGGCATCGGTCTCCACCACCGGGCCCCGTCCGGCATTCACCAGCAAGGCGCCGCGCTTCATCCGGGCCAGTCTTGCGGCATTCAGCATGTGGCGCGTTTCGGAGGTAAGGGGAGCGCAGATCACCACGATATCGGCCTGCGGAAGCAGCTCGTCGAGGGCCGCCGCGGCATGCACCCCCGGCTTGGCCTCCCGGGCCAGGCGCAGAAATCGCGCTCCGAAGGGCGCCAGACGCGCCTCGACGGCGGCCCCGATCGAGCCGTAGCCGAGGATCAGCACCGTCAGGTCGGCGACCTCATCCACCAGCAGCGGAGCTTCGCAGCCGGGCGCCCGCTCGTGGCTCAGGAAGTAGAGCTGTTCCGCCCGACGGCGGCCGCCCCAGTCCTCCCGAGTCTGAAGCTCGCAATACAGGGGCAGATATTTCTGCATGGCCAGAACCGCGGCCACCGCCCACTCCGCCGTGGGAATATCGTGGACTCCGCGCCCATCGCACAGGATCACGTCCGGCGGCAGGTAACCCCGGACCGAGTCCACGCCCGCCGAAAGGCACTGCACCACTCGAACCCCGCGCAGGTGCGGCCATTGACGGCGCGCGGTCTTGGCGCTCATCGGAACAATCCAGAAGTCGATCTCCACCCCGCCGCCGGGATCCTCGGGGATTCGGACCACCTGGAGATCGCCATGGAAGCCTGCCAGCAGCTCCGGGCCGATGCGCTCTTCCACCCCAACCCGTATCATTCTCCTCCGCCGAAGCCTCGCGTTGCCTGCATGAATTTTAGGGCCTCAGGAATCTT
The DNA here is from genome assembly GCA_021799945.1 of Acidobacteriota bacterium. GTDB lineage: Bacteria > Acidobacteriota > Terriglobia > Terriglobales > Acidobacteriaceae > PALSA-350. The sequence goes on along the minus strand of JAJYZK010000084.1, from coordinate 2,162 downwards.
TCAGGATGGCTTTGGCGATGGTGGCGAGCTGCATATTGGAGGTTCCTTCGTAGATTTTTCCCACCTTCGCGTCCCGATAATATTTCTCGACGGGGTAATCCTTGACAAAGCCGTAACCGCCGAAGAGTTCAACCGCCTGGCTGGCGGCCCGCTCGGCCACCTGGGAAGCGAAAAGTTTGCACATGGCCGCCTCCTTCATAAAGGCGCGCCGGGCGTCCTTCAATCGGGCGCAGTTGTACACCAGCAGACGCGCCGCCTCAATCTCGGTGGCCGTCTGCGCCAGCGAGAATTGCACCGCCTGAAACTCGGCGATCGGTTTGCCGAACTGCACCCTCTCCCGGGCATAACGCACGGCGTGCGACCAGGCGCCCTGGGCCAGACCCACCATCTGCGCTCCAATGCCGATCCGGCCCTCGTTCAGCGCCTCCATGGCGACCTTGTAGCCCTTCCCCGGTTCGCCCAGCAGATTCGCCGCGGGAATCCGGCATTCGTCGAGAACAATCTCGCAGGTAGAGGAGGCGCGGACGCCGAGTTTATCCTCTTTTTTCCCCACGGTAAGTCCCGGCGCGCGCCGGTCCACCAGGAAGGCGGTAATTCCCTTGTACCCGGCGGAGGGGTCGAGGGTGGCGAAAACGATGAAGAGGCCGGCCTCTTTGGCATTGGAAATCCAGAGCTTCTGCCCGGTCAGCCGGTAGTGGTCGCTGTGTTTTTCCGCGTGGGTCTGCAAGGCGAAGGCGTCGGAACCGGAGGCCGCCTCGCTCAACGCGTAGGCGGCGACCGTATCGGCCGCCAGGCGGGGTAGAAACTGCCGCTTCTGTTCCGGTGTGCCCCAGCGCAGCAGGGCATTGACGCAGAGCGTGTTTTGAACGTCGACCAGCACGCCGACGGCCGGGTCGGCCGCCGAGATTTCCTCCACCGCCAAGATGGCCTCGAAGAACGTCCCGCCGGCGCCGCCGTACTCCACCGGCGTCTCGATGCCCATCAGCCCCAGATTGAAGAGCTGCGGAATCAGCTCGGCGTGGAAGTGCTGCTGCTCATCCATGGCCCGCGCCTGGGGAGCGATGTATTCCTGAGCGAATTGGCGCACAGTCTCCCGAAAGAGCTGCTCCTCTTCGGAAAGAATGCTGAGGGGAGAAGGAATGGACTCAGCAACGGCAAAATCGGACATGAACGGTTTCCTTGGCCGGGAGCAGGCGCCGCGAGTCGAACCGCCCTGCGCGTCAGGCGGCGGAGCGACGCAACCGGGGGGAGCCCCAGTCTGGAAACCGGCGCCGCGGGCGTCTTCTCCGATTCCCGGTGCGATCTCCTGTCCGCCTGCCTACCCGACTTCCTCTTAAGCTCCCGGCTCTTCCGGCCGGTCCCGGACCGGTCCCGGACCGACATCGCAAAAAGCCATAGTTACGCTATCGCTTTGCCGGCTTCTCTGTCTACAAGCGGCGCGAGGCGGTGGGGTGGGACGGACGGACTCCGGCGGAGCCCTTTGCCCGGCAGCGAGCTACAGCGCGGGGCCTTCGAACATCCCTGTCGGAGCGGAACCTCCGGCCGCCGAGCGGTAAGCCGGGCGGCTGCGAAGGTTCCTGGAAACGACCGCAAGTTTCTGCCGTTCCAGGATTTTACGCGCCTGACTGCGCGCATGGTTGGCCCAGGGGCCCACGGGATCGAGCTTGACGTACCGGGTCCAGTGGCGCAAGGCTTTGTGCCGCTCCGCGGTGCGCTCGTAGGCCAGGGCCAGGTTGTAGTGCGCGTCCGCGTATCTGGGCGCCAGGCGTATCGCGCAGAGATACGCCTCAATGGCTTCGGGCAGCCGCTGCAGCTCGTCGAGCACGTTGCCCAGGTCGAAGTAGGCCAAGGCATAGGAGGAGTCGGAGATCGTCGCCCGGCGATAAAAATTCTCCGCTTCCAGGAAGCGGCGCTGGTTGTAATGAATCGTTCCCAGATTGATGCAGGCGGGGGCATGGCCTTCCTAGATCTCGAGGATTCGCTCGTAAACGGCGACGGCCTCCTCCGCAAGGCCGCGCTCCTCCAGGGCCACCGCCTCCACGAACAGCGCAGTCACGCGCGAGCCGCGGGCGCCGCGCGAGGCCGCCGAAGAACAGACCTCCGCCAGCCGCCGTTCCCCGGGGCAATCGAAATCGAAGACAAACTGCCCGGCGATCGGCTCG
>JAJYZK010000083.1 GCA_021799945.1 Acidobacteriota bacterium | reverse complement strand
GACTGCAAAACCATAGTGATAGCGATTCCGTGCAGTTCAAGCAGATTGGTCTGATGCAAATGGGGGTCGTGCAGCCCTGAGCCGACCGCAGCAGGGCTGCCAGCCCGCACGGGCATCGGATCGACTCCTGGATCGACTTCAGGATTGACTTCAGGATCGACTCCTGGACCGGGGCAGCGGGACCCCAACCCGCTCGGATCCGAAGTCTAAATCAAACCGAATCAGTAGTTTCTGAATTTCTCTGGCAACGCCGACCCCGCCCCCGGCGCCAACCCCGCTCTCCCGGCCGTTCTCGGTGCGATTCCGGCCCGTTTTTCTAAGCGCCGCAGCCGGGACTCACACCCTCTGCGACCGCCGGGAACGGCGTTAACCGAGTGGATCCCAAAGAACAAAAATTTTCAACGTTGGGGGGATTGTCTTTTGACCGCAAATGAGCGCAGCTTTAAGGTTAGGCAAGCTGGCAAAGACCTGCTCGAGACCATCGAGACCAGCGGCCGGAAACCTGCATGAGCGATTTTGGCGAAGAACTGCGCAGAGAACGGGAGTCCCGCGGAGTCGGGCTGGAGACGATCACGCGGGTGACCAAGATCGGCAGCCGTTACCTGCGGGCGCTGGAAGAGGAACAGTTCGACGCTCTGCCGGGCGGGGTATTCAATAAGAATATCGTTCGCGGCTATGCGCGCGTGGTGGGGCTGGACGAGGAGGAATGGGTGCGGCGGTTCATCTCCGCCTACCGGTCGAGCAACTTCTATATCGATGAAGAGAACGGCTGGATGCAATTTGCCGAGAACACGAGCAAAGGGCGGGAGGCGAGCCAGGGAAGGCGCCCGGATATGCGGCTGCGCTGGGCCGGCATTGTCGTGTTGCTGCTGGCCGTCGCCGGCCTGAGTTGGTTCGCCTGGAGCTACGTGCACCGCAAGATTCTGCTGGAAACCCGGCATCGCGCCACCCAGAACGCACCCTCCAGTCTGCCCCTGGGGCAGTCGGCCTACGCCTCCAGGTAACCCCTCGCGCTGCGGCCCGGATTCTCCGTACAAGGCCGGTCTTCGCTGCCTCCTGCGCCCCATGGGCATCCGCTCCAATATGTTTTAATCGATCATGTAATCGATCCTGGCCGCGCGAGAGAGCCTGCGGCGCAGGACGAGCTTGCAGGGCGAGTGGAGGATTCCGCATTGTCAGAGCACAATCGAGTTTTGTTTACTTCAGAATGCGTCACCGAAGGACACCCGGATAAGATCGCCGATCAGATCTCCGATGCGATTCTGGATGCATGTCTGGAACAGGATCCCTACAGCCGGGTCGCCTGCGAAACGCTGACCGCGACCGGTTTGGTGGTGATCGCAGGAGAGATCACGACCCGAGCCTATGTGGACTTTCAATCCCTGGTGCGGGGCGTTGTGGCCTCCATCGGCTATGACAACGCCCTCTACGGATTCGACTCCAACACCTGCGCCGTAATCTCCAGCATCAATAAGCAATCCGGCGATATCGCCATGGGCGTCGACACCGGCGGCGCCGGCGATCAGGGAATGATGTTCGGCTACGCCACCAACGAGAACGAAGACCTGATGCCCACCCCCATCTCACTGGCCCACAAGCTGACCAGGAGACTGACCGAGGTCCGGAAGTCCGGTCTGCTCGGCTACCTTCGCCCCGACGGCAAGAGCCAGGTGACGGTGGAGTATGACAAGGACCAGAACCCGGTGCGCGTGGATGCGGTCGTGATCTCCAGCCAGCACTCCGAGAGCATTTCCAACGAGCAGCTCCGCGCGGACATCATGAAGCATGTGATCCAGGCCACGATTCCCGCGGCGCTGCTCGACGCCGGAACGCACTATCACATCAACCCGACGGGCCGATTCGTGATCGGCGGGCCGATGGGCGACACCGGCCTTACGGGCCGCAAGATCATCGTGGACACCTATGGCGGGATGGGCCGCCACGGCGGCGGCGCCTTCAGCGGCAAGGATCCGACAAAGGTGGACCGTTCGGCGGCCTATATGGCCCGCTACATCGCCAAGAACATCGTGGCCGCCGGCCTGGCGAAACGCTGCGAGGTTCAGCTCGCATACGCCATCGGGGTCGCCGAGCCGGTCAGCGTGCTGGTGGAGACCTTTGGAACCGGTTTGGTTCCGGAGACCAAACTCCAGGAGCTGGTGCGAGCCAACTTCAAGCTGACTCCGAAAAGCATCATCGAAAGCCTGAACCTGCGCCGGCCCATCTATCGCAAAACGGCCGCTTACGGCCACTTCGGGCGCTCCGATTCTGAATTTACCTGGGAGGCGGTGGATAAGGCTCAGACCCTGCGCGAGCAGGCGGGCCTCAAGGGCGCCGCGCATCTGGCGGGCGTGGCGGTTTAGCCCGGCCTGCTGCCCCCGGAAGATTTGTCGCTGGCAGCAGGGAGGCGCCGTTGCCGGCGGCAATCCGGCGGCGATTTGACGGCAAGATCCGGATGGCGCATCCTCTGCGCCGGGTTCAGGATAAGAAACGGTGAACCCATGCCCACTCCGCATCGAACCCCGCCGACGGCCTCCGGAGCCCGCGCCGGCGATTCCGTTTCCCCTTCCCTCGCCGGCGGCGCCGCGCCGGCGCCCGCCGATCGGCTCTGGCGGCAGGTGCTGGCTCGCGACGCGGTCGCATCTTTTGTCTATGCGGTGCGCAGCACCGGGATCTTTTGCCGCCCATGCTGTCCGAGCCGCCGCCCTCTGCCCTCCCATGTCGTGTTTTTCTCCCGGGCGGAGGAGGCGCTGGCCGGGGGCTACAGACCCTGCCTGCGATGCCGTCCTCTGCAAGAGGACGGGGCGCGGCGGGCTGTGCGGCAGGTGTGCCGATTCCTGGCCCGCAATCGTGATCGCATCGTCACCCTGGCGGAGCTGGGCAGGCTTCTCCATCTCAGCCCCTATACCGCGCAAAAGAAGTTTGTCCGCGCCATGGGCCTGAGCCCGCGCCAGTATCAGCTCCAGCTTCGCGCCGATGACCTTCGGCGGCGGCTGCGGCGCGGTGGGCCGGCCACCGTTACGGAGGCGATCTACGAAGCGGGCTACAGTTCATCCAGCCGCTTCTATGAGCGCGCTCCGGAGCATTTGGGCATGAGCCCGGTCAGCTTCCGAAAGGGCGGCCGGGGACGAAACATTCGCTTCGCCACAGCGCCCTGCCCGCTGGGCCAGGTGCTGGTGGCGGCGACGGAGCTCGGCGTCTGCAGCGTGATGCTGGGCGACGACCCCCACAGGCTGGAGGCGCAGCTCCGGGAGCAGTTCCCGCAGGCGGGCATCGCGGCCGATCCGGAGGGGATTGCCGGATGCCTCGGCGTGGTTCTGAGTTTCTGCGAGCTTCTTCCCGTGGGACGGGATCTTCCTCTCGATCTGCGCGCGACCGCCTTCCAGGCCCGAGTCTGGCAGGCTCTGCGGGAGATACCTCGCGGCGAGACCCGCAGTTATGCGGAGATGGCCCGGATCGTCGGCCGGCCGGCCGCTGTGCGGGCTGTGGCCCGGGCCTGCGCCTCCAATCCGGTCGCCATCCTCGTTCCCTGCCACCGGGTGGTGGGCGGCGATGGCTCGCTCACCGGCTACCGATGGGGTCTGGAGCGAAAGAAAGCGCTGCTGGAGATGGAGCGGCGGCCTCAACGGCGGCCTCAATCCTGAACTCTGCGGCGGCGCATTTCTCAGCCAGGGAGTCCCCCAATCGGGCGCTGGCCGATCCGGGGCTTTGCCGGTACAGTTAATTAGGCATCCGGGTTCGATCCAGGCATGATTGAGGGTGAGGAAAATATGGCGACTGCGACGTTGAATCAAAAGGCGGAAAAAGACTTTAAGGTTGCGGACCTTTCTCTGGCCGAATGGGGCCGCAAGGAGATTGCCATCGCCGAGCACGAAATGCCCGGACTGATGGCGATCCGCAGGAAGTACGCACCCGCCAAGCCCCTCCAGGGGGTGCGGATCACAGGGTCGCTGCACATGACCATCCAGACCGCCGTTCTCATCGAGACCCTGCGGGAGCTGGGGGCCAGGGTTCGCTGGGCAAGCTGCAATATTTTCTCCACCCAGGATCATGCCGCGGCCGCGATCGCGGCCTCCGGGACGCCGGTCTACGCATGGAAGGGCGAGTCTCTGGAAGAGTACTGGTGGTGTACCTACCAGGCGCTCGATCACGGCGAAGGCCAGGGACCGGAGTTGGTGGTCGATGACGGAGGCGACGTAACCCTCTTGATCCACAAGGGTTACCAATTGGAAGAGGGCGACCGGTGGATCGACAGTCCCTCGGCGAACCATGAGGAGCAGGTAATCAAGGATCTGCTCCGCAGGGTTTATGCGGACGATCCGAAGCATTGGCATCGCGTCGCCAAGCAATGGCGCGGAGTCTCCGAGGAGACCACCACCGGCGTGCACCGGCTCTACAAGATGAAGGAAGAGGGCAAGCTTCTGGTTCCGGCGATCAACGTGAACGACTCGGTGACCAAATCGAAGTTCGACAACCTCTATGGGTGCCGCGAGTCGCTGGCCGACGGCATCAAGCGGGCCACCGACGTGATGATGGCCGGCAAGATCGCCGTGGTATGCGGATACGGAGACGTAGGAAAGGGATCCGCGCACTCCCTCCGGGGCATGGGCGCGCGGGTGGTGGTGACCGAGATCGATCCCATCAATGCGCTGCAGGCGGCTATGGAAGGCTTCGAGGTAACCACCGTCGAAGATACTCTGGGCCGGGGCGACATTTACGTCACCTGCACCGGCAACCGGGATGTGCTCACTCTGGCCCACATGGAGCGCATGAAGGATCAGGCCATCGTCTGCAATATCGGCCACTTCGACAACGAAATCCAGATCGACCGGCTCAACGCCGCTCCCGGCGTGCAGAAGGTCAACGTCAAGCCGCAAGTGGACCAGTACAACTTCCCGGCCGGAAAGGGTACGCCCGCCCACACCATCTTTGTGCTGGCGGAGGGCCGTCTGGTAAACCTGGGCTGCGCCACCGGGCATCCGAGCTTTGTGATGAGCAACAGTTTCTCCAATCAGACGCTGGCCCAGATCGACCTGTGGAGGAACAAAGACGCCTACCAGGTCGATGTTTATACCCTCCCCAAGAAGCTGGACGAGGAGGTGGCGCGGCTCCATCTGGAAAAGATCGGCGTCAAGCTGACTTCGCTGACTCCGGAACAGGCAGGCTATCTGGGCGTGCCCGTCGAGGGCCCCTACAAGCCGGAGAGCTACCGCTATTGAAGCGGTTGGACGGCGACGCGAGGAGAGCAGTTCCGCGCCGCCGCCCGCCGGCTCCGGAATCCAAGCGCCTGCAGGATCGCAGTGATGGCGATGCTCAACACCACCACGGTGACGAATGACGCGTGCTGCTTTTCATTCGTCTGATATCCAAGGGCGTGAGCGCCGGCCAGAGCGAAGGCGACATAATTCCAGCGTTGCAGTTGTTTCCAGCGCGGCGTTCCCAGAGCCCGTAGCGCGTAGTCATTCGAAGTGGCCACCAGCGCCAGAAGCAGCAGCGCGCTCCCCAGCCCCGTGTAATTGGCGAATCCGAAGCGATCATGGCGCAGAGGGAATGTATGCGCCTCCTTGGGGCCGTAAATGTAATACAACCAGGGACGCCCGCGCAGGTGCACGTTTTGCCCGATGACGGTATGGACCACCGCGAGGATGCCCGCCCAGATCCCCACATCGCGGCGCAAGTCGCTGGAGACCGGCGTCGTCTTTCTTCGGAGCGCGTTCCAGGGACCGATCAGCAGGGTAGCGGCGGTCAACACCAGCGCCGGATACGCCGTGGCGAAGCTCAGCTTGGTCAGCGTGTCCTTGTAGGGCCGGGTTGCATAGAGCAGCAGAGCGGCTGCAATGGTGGCTGCGCCGATCGGCAGATGATGAACCCGGATACGGCGCCAGAAGCGTTCCCTTCGAATCGACTGCGGGCCCGAACCCCGTTTCTGCAACGTCTCAACCCCTTCTCATTCTTTGATCTTCGATTCTCATCGAATCCCCTGATTGCTGTCCAGAACTGGTCTCATAAATAGCTCAGCGGCTTCGGTGGGCCGCGCAGCCACACGCCAGCATGGGCGGCGCGGCTGCACACATCCATTCAGCATACTTCAGCCGTCTTATTCGGGAAGCACCGGAAGAGAGACCAGGTTTGTGGCCTTTGGATCGTCGCGCAGCCGCAGGAAGAGCAGGGTCCCATCCGGCCGCGGAATTTCCAGAGCAGGCGCCGCAAACCCGAGAGGGACCTCCACCGGATTGCGGAAGGAACTGGTGGCGGCGACCGATTCGAGCAGGAAGAGATCCGTTCCGATCAAGCTGCACGGACGGTCCGGGACGGGCGGGCAGCGCACTTCCTTCAGCGTGGGAATGCGAACCAGAGCGCCCAGGGGCTGCCAGTCGCCGACGGCGCCATCGTCGCCGACGGCCCGGAAGCGCAGCGCGCCGAAGGCCGAAGGGCCGAAGCTCTTGAGCGGATTCAAGGTGGCGAGCACGGTCGACTCGTCCTGCAGGGTCAGGCTGCCGTCTTCCACCGACAAGCTGACGCCGAATTCGCCGTCCGCGGCCCCGACCTCCAGTTTCTGTGTCCGGGACCACTCTGCGGGGACTTCAGCGCGCAGTACGAAGGTCAGAATGCTGTCCTGAGGAAGTTCGTCCTGATTGGAGAGATGAATCGGGGTAGGTCCAGCCGAGGGACCCAACTGGAAGCTCTTGCCGACCAGCGTCACCTTGGGACGCGCCCGCTCGATAGTCGTCACCAGATCCAGTTTGCGCCCGTCCTTCAGAACCACCTTCGCCGTCACGGTCTGGCCCGCTTCAAGCGCGGCCGCCGACCCCGAGGCTTTCAAGACAAGCTCTTCCCCTCCCTGCTTGCGACTGAGCTCTTGGGGCACGAAGGCGACGCCCAGGATGGAGAATTTCGACACTTCATCCAGTTGGCTTCCCTCGAGAATTCCCGTCTGGTCTCCCGCATGGATCGTAAAGCTTCGGAGATGGGCCGCCTCGGGATACGCCTGCACGTGGACCTGATCCGGGCTGGGCAAACCCGCCTGCCGGAGCATGACCGTGATCCTTCCCGGAGCGGCATCCTGGAGCGGAAGCTGCACCTGAAGCTCGTCGTCTTTGATGAGCTTGTAGCTGGCCTTGAGAATCCTGCCATCGGGCTCTTCGACGGAGACATCGTCCACGCAGGCCGCGCTGTGCGCCTGCAGCAGCAACGTGTCTTCGCGGCCCACCACCAGCGACTCGGGGTCGGCTCCGCCCAACGGGCTCCACGTTCCTGCGCGAGCGGTGGCCAGATGAAAACTTGGGCCGTCAAACGGCTCGAATCCCCAGTAGCCGTGCAGCACGCCGACCATTTCCGGATCCAGACTGGCGATTTCGGTTGGGCTGATCTCCACCAGAAAGCCGCCGCTTTCCGCAACCGGATGCGCGGGAAGATCGAGCGGGTCGCCTTTGGTCCGCAAAATGCGCAGGCCGTAGTCGTGCCCCAGGGCCGTCGCATAGACCAGCGGCGCGTTATCCACCGGCAGGACGAAGGAGCGAGCCGTGGCGCAGTAGATTCGGTCCGGATCGATGGCGCGCAGCGGAGGAACCTGGACCGGAGCCACCGCCGGCAATCCAACCGTGAGAACGGACTTCGGGTTGGTGAACGATGGCGGACTGTTCAGCTTCAGATTCAACTCCTCGCCCTCGGTCTGCCCCAGCGCGGGGATGTACTGGTATTGCGCGGTGTGGATCCCATCCATAATTCTGACCACGTCCACGATGGCGCCCACATAGGGACTGTAGACCCCGGCGCCGGCCATCGGGCTCGAGCTGAGCTGCCCGATCAGGTCGGCGGAGGCTCCGGAAGTCAGCGCGGCAACCGTGGATTGCGTGTGACCGTCGTCGAGAACCACCACGGAGTCGGACTGAGTCAGGCAGGCAAGCTGCTGCGCCTCCGGCTTCTTGAAACAAGCGTCGTCGACTTTAATATCCAGACTGCGGGCCAGCAGCCTGGATTTCTCCTGCAGGTTCGCGGGCTCGGTCTCCGAGATGCGCGTTATGGCGGTGATATAGGCCGTCGATCGCGCCCGGTCCAGCGAAGCCTGATTCAGATCCTGCGATGCGCGGACGAAGACGCCCGGCTTGGAGCGGACGTTGGATCGCAGCGTGGTGAAGTCCCCTCCGGTCTCCGGCGCCAGAAACAGCAGGGTCTGCTCCGCGCTGGGGGGCACATTTACGTAGATTCCCTCTTCCCGGATCTTTCCGTTCCATGTCTCGGCCCGGGTAAACCATTTCTCCGGCGGCGGGTTGGTCGAGCCTTGCAGAAAGGTCGGAATCATGAGGTATCGCGCCGTCTGGCTTTCAGGAAAATTGGGGTGCAGCCAGATCCGGTCTCCCGCCTTCAGGTTCGGCACCTGGGAAATCGGCAGGGTTCGTCCACCGCGCGTCACTTTCACGTCGAGCGGAGGCCCGGAGAGATCGAAGCTGGATCCCGCCGAGGCCGATGGCGCCGCCAGCGCCAGAAGAACGGGCAGAAGGATTCGATCCCATCGTAGTCCGACCGGCCGAAGAAAGGGCCGATGCGCGGCCCCGGATTGGCGCCGGCCTCGGACGCGGACGCTCCGGTCCGTTGGCCGCCGAAGCCCATTCTTGCCCTGTCCGATCATCCTTCTATTATAGAAAAGTCCCATCCCCGCAGCCGTAACCTGAATATGGGATCCGGCCGGAATCCGCGGATTCGGCAAGGGACCGAAATGAGGGAAGTGGATTCCACGGAAGCCTCGCCGGGAGATCCGGAAACCGGACAGAGATTCGCGCCGAGAGCCGCAGTGACCACCGCGCTGCGACCCCAACTCCATCGCCTGTGGGAAGACGCCATGCAGCCCTTCCCTTTGCTCGCCGCGCTGACCGCGCTCTACGCGGCGGCGGCGGCGGTTACCGGCCGGCGCTATGTCTGGTTCGACGAGCTGTTCACCTACCGCATCGCCCTCGCTTCGTCGATCGCGGAGATGTGGCGGATGATTCGCAGCTACGACTTCAATCCTCCGGCGGGCTATCTGTTGAGCCGTATTTCGATGGCGATCTTCGGAGCCAATTCCTGGGGACTGCGCCTGCCCTCCATTCTCGAATTTTTTCTGGCCAGCATGGCTCTCTTCCACTATGTGCGCCGCAAGGTCGGGCCGCCTTACGCCGCTTTCGCCGTTCTCACCCTGTGGTCGAGCCCGTCGTTCCGCTATGCCACCGAGGCCCGGCCATATGCTCTGCTGCTGATGTCCGGATGCTTTCTGCTGGTGGGCTGGGACCGCGCGGCAACCGAGTCCGCGGCGCCCGAGGAGCGGAGCGGCGGCGGGAAGCGGGGAGCGGCGCTGACGCTGGTGGCATTCTCCAGCGCCGGGCTTTTTGCCGCGCATATCTTCGGCCTCTTCTCGCTTCTTCCTTTTGTGCTGGCCGAGATTGTCCGCTGGGTGCGCCGCCGCCGGCCGGACTATCCGCTGTGGGCCGCTCTTCTGCTTCCATCGGTCCTGATGGCGAGCTATCTGCCCATGGTGGGCGCCTACCAGCGCATTCTCTTCCCTCCCGCCTTTCAGGCCTCCTTGCTCAAGCTGGCCGGCTTCTTTTACCTGAGCCGCGGCCTGGCGATCGCCTCGCTGGGAGCGCTTCTCCTCTCGCTGTGCAACCCCCGCAGGAGCCGCTCGAACTCCGTGGTCCCGGAAGACGCCGTACTATTCGCGGGCTTCCTCCTCAGTCCGCTCTTGCTCATGCTCCTGCTCATCCACCAGAAGAGCGCCTACTGGGATCGCTATTTCATCGCCACCCAGGCGGCTCTCTGCGCCGGCGCCGCCGTTTTTATCGGCCTCCGCTTCCGATGCAACCGGATCGCCGGATACGCGCTGGCGCTGGCCATGATGGCCGTCACCCTGCATCACGATGTGCTGCGGCCCCTCCGCCAGATCCGGCGAAACAATGAGCGCGCG
>JAJYZK010000082.1:8487-9937 GCA_021799945.1 Acidobacteriota bacterium | reverse complement strand
TCTGGTCTCCATCGTCTACGTCTACTTTCTTCTCTTCGCCCAGTTCGGCTTCCTGCAGGGTCTTGCCGGCGTCGGAATCCAAGGCGGCGGGCTGAGGCTGGCGATGGGCGCGATGGCGGCCGGGGGGATTCTGGCGAGTCTCCTCGCGCCGCGCCTCGCGCCCGGATCCGCCCCTCGGCGCAAGCTGCAAGGCGCGTTTCTGGGCTGCGCGCTCGCCGCTTGCCTCTCGACCTTCCGGCTGAGCGAGGTTGCAGGCGTGACCGTTTCGCTGCTGATCGGGATCGCGCTCGGCCTTCTGACCGTGACGCTGGTGACGCATCTGCGCCTGTGGATCGGCGCCCGGCCGCTGCTCCACGCCGGTCTGGGAACCGGCGTCGGCTACCTGATTTGCAACTATCCTCCGTTGTTTGACGCATCCCCGCGGACCCAGGCCGTGGTCTCCGCCGCCGCCTGTCTGCTGGGCGCCGCCATCGCCGGCCGCGTCCGGCCGGCCATCGCGGACGGCATTCCTCCCGTCGCCGAGGCTCCGGCGGCGAAGGCCGCGGCGCCGCCGTTCGTCCTCGTGCTGGCCTGCTTCACCGCTCTGGTATGGCTGGACTCGGCGGCGTTTTTCATCATCCAGCACACCCCCGCGCTCAAGTCGCGCGCCTGGGCGGGGAGCTGGCGGCTGTGGGAGAACGGAGGACTGCATTGCGCCGCCGCCCTGGGGAGCGCGTGGCTGCTTTCCCGGCGCGGCCTGCAAGCCACTTTGACGGTAGCTTTTTCCGTTCTCGCCTGCGCCTGCCTCTTACTGGCCGATCCCATGCGCGCGGCGCTCGCCTCCGGACTGTACCCGGTCGGCGTTTCGCTCTACTCCGTCGCGCTGGTCGCCTACCCCGCCCTGTTGACGCCGCCTGCGCCGGCCGCCGAGCGCGCGCGGCTGGCCGGTTGGATCTATGCGGTCGCCGGGTGGGCGGGATCGGCTCTGGGCATCGGCATGGGCCTGAACCTGGGACACATTCCCCCCGCATTTGTGCTCTCGGCCGCCCTCCTGTTCTTTTCGCCGCATCTCTGGCGGCTTCTCCGGGAGCGGAAGCGCGAGTGCTATGTAACCGCAATGGTTCTCGCAGCCGCATTCGCCTGGCGAAAAAGCGAGTCAACCCGGGAAGCGCCGCTTCCGGCCGCCGTCGGCTCGTCGGCCATCGAACTGGGCCGCCGCATCTACATCTCCGAGGGCTGCATCCATTGCCACTCGCAATATGTCCGGCCCAATTCCCGCGATGTGCTGCTGTGGGGGCCGTCGCAAAGCGTCGCCGCCGTGCGCGGCGAAGACCCTCCCCTGATCGGCAACCGCCGCCAGGGACCGGATCTTTCCCGGGTTGGCGACAGACGCTCGGCCTGGTGGCTCAAAGCGCACTTCATCGATCCGGCTGCCCTCAGCTATCGATCCTTCATGCCTTCGTATGCCTAC
>JAJYZK010000082.1:0-8477 GCA_021799945.1 Acidobacteriota bacterium | reverse complement strand
GTGGCGTATCTGGCCAGCCTGGGCAGCCCGCAGGGCCGCCAGGAGCGCATCCGTGCGGCGCAGGCATGGAGCCCCTCGCCCGCCGCGGCGGCCAGGGCGAGGCATGACGACGGCGCGGCGCTCTTTCAGGATTTCTGCGCCACCTGCCACCAGCCGGGAGGCAAGGCGCGCGAAGCGTGGCGAGCGAGCTTTCGCCGCCTGCCGCCGGATCTGGCGGAGGGCCCACTGCTCTTTGCGCCGGCCCAGGCCGACGCGGAGACAGGCCAGGACGCTCGGTTCCGGCGGATCGCCGAAATCGTGAAATTCGGTCTGCCGGGAACCGATATGCCAGGGCACGAATATCTCTCCGACGAGCAGGTCGCAGCCATCGCGCAGCAGGTCGCCGAGCTTGCCGCCCCGAGCGGGCGCGGGAATGGGAGCCGACCGGGGGAGCCGGGGAAGTGAACCGACTGCGCAGGCTATGACTCCCCCGGGCCGCTATCGATAGATGGCGACGAGAATCGCCAGCAGGGCCGATCCCAGCAATACCGCCGCCAGATTGAGTTCCACCTGGAACATCTTGCCCCGCAAGCGCACCTGCAACGGCGAAATGCCATTCCGGTCGTAGAGCGCGCCGCCATACCGAGAGCGGAATGCAAGCGCGCCCCAGAAGGCCGCCAGCGTCGCCCCGGCCAGCCCGGCGGCGAGATAAAAGCGTCCATCTCTCTGCGCCCCGGGCGCCCATAGGAGCGCAAGCTCGATGGCCGCCAGCAGGGTCAGATTCAAAACCTGCCACACCACATGGAAACGGGCGTGGGGCGGCCATAAAGGATTCGTGGCGTGGCTGCGATGCAGATCGGTCTTGAGCGCGGTTGCGCCCTGCGCCGCCACAAGTCCGCTTAACAGCAGACGCGCTAAGGTCGGGTGAGCCAATGTCCATCCTTTTGGCGCGGGCCGGTTGCGGATGCGCGCGGCCCGCGCGGCCCGCGCGAACCCCCGGGGTGCGCAATCCTGCTCGCGCCATCCCGCTCAGGCGAGCCGCACTTCGGCCTCCATCCTGCCGATGCCGATGCGGCAGTCCCTTTCGAGCGAGAGCATCTGGCCTGGACCGATTTCCATGATCGAACCGTCCATCCGCCGGCAGGTCCATAAATCTGCGGAGAGATTCCGCAGCGCGAAGGGGTTGGAGACCACCTGAGCCAGCGGCTTGCTGAAGTTGTAGGCGTCGCCCTCCAGGTGGTGTGGGAAGAGCTGCGCTCCGGGGCTGAGCATCACCAGCCGGGCCCCGTAGTCCTTTCCGATGCGCATCCGGGGAGGGTTCTTCAGCGGCGCCGCGCAGGACCAGCAGGGATTGAGGCTTCGCTTTTGCCGCACCCGCTCCAAATCGAAAAAATTTTCGGCTTCGCAGCAGGGGCAGGGAAAGATGGAGTCCGACAGATCGCACATCTCCTTGCGCCATTCGTTCTCCATCACCCGCGCTTCGGGATCCCGCAGACCCTCGGTGAAGGCCCGAATAAAGAGCCTGCGCAGAGATTCCGGGTAAATCGGCCAGAAGCCGATGGGTCCATCGTGGACGCCGGGCGCCGGCCGGTTGGAGGGATCGTTCGGATCGAAGATGAAAATCGGCTCCAGGGCGCAAAGCCTGCGGGATTGATCCGGATCGTCCGGATCATAGTTCAGCTCCAGTTCGCGCTGTCCCTTCAAGGGGTGGCCGATGAAAAATATATGAAAGAGCAGCACCGCCAGAGAGAAGCGATCGGACATCGCATTCGGCTGGACCAGGTCTCGGGCCACCTCCGGGGCCATGAAGCCCGGGGTCCCTTTGATGCTTCCGGCGCGCAGATTCACATCGACATTGTCGGTGTCCGCAATGCGAATGTCTCCGGTCGCCGGGTGGAAGAAAACATTGCCGAAGTTGATATCCCGGTAGCACAATCCGGCCGCATGCAACTGCAGAAAGCTGTGCGCCAGACGAAACCCCAGAACCGTGAGGGCGCGAAAGGTGGGCTCGCTTTGGCGGCGGATGAGCTCGACGAGGCTGACGTACTCGGGCGGTTTCAGGGGCATCAGGTAGCCGCCGAAGTCGCCGACCTGCGGATAGGAGACCAGATCGAACGGCCACAGGAACTGCTCGGTCGGGGAGCCGCTGCGGATGGCGGTTCGAAGCCGCTCCCACAGCCGCTGGTCATTGGCCAGATACTCCGGGCGATACCACTTGAGCGCGTAATGCGAGTTGCCGATCCGCGCCCGGTACACTTCAGCCTGGGCTCCCTCGCCGATCAGATCTTCAATGGCCGCGGCGGCCTGCATATTCCTGGCAATCAGAATCTGTCCTCGCTTGAGCATGCCCGCGGTCATCGGTTCATCCCCATCGGTCCACCCTCATTGCGCCTGTCCGGCCGTCTTCGCCGGGCCGACCGCGCTCAGCTCCGCGGAGAGGCCGGGGGCGAAGACGATTTCCGCCGTTTGGGCGCCCAGCTTCCAGCTCTGGCCGCGGGCGATCCTTTGCGCCTGCTTTTCGCCGGAGGCGCGAACGCTCCAGACATCCTCCGATTCATTGATGAGCATCATGTCGGCGCCCTGCCGGGCCACCTCGGCGTAAGGGCCCCCGCTTCCGGCGGGACGAAGGAATCGCGCCGGAATCTTCGACCCCTTGCGCAGATCCATGCGCCTTCCGGCGCTCAGGCGCAGGACCCATTGGCCCGGCTTTCGCGCAGCGGCCGCCGCGGGTCCCGCAGCGCGGGGCGGCGGCTTGACCGCTGGAACGGATGGGCCGGCTGCGGGGGGAATCGGAGTCCCGCCGGACCTGCCGGTCGGCGTTGCGCCGGCGCCCCCTGAGCGTAGAAAGATCCTGTCTCGGAATACCACAACCGGAACCATCGCCGCCAGGATGACCAGAGTTCCCGCCAGATTGCGCAGGCGAAGGTAGTCTCCCCGGGTCTTTGACAACTGCGAGGACAGGGCTTCGATCCTGCGTTGCTGGCTGCTGTGCTGGGCCTTGATCTGTTCGAGGATCGCGGAGCGCGAGGCGGCCGAGAGCGCGGGGCGGGCGTACGTTCCGCTGGAGGAGCCGGTGGGCTCATGCTGGAGAATCGCCAGCGCAATGTCGTCGCCGCTGCCTTGCTCCGTGGCGTCTTTGAGAATTCCCGGAAGCTCTTCGGCGAGCGCCGGGAGGCCTTGTTCGCGAATCATCTCCAGATAATCCCGGCCGATGCGGAGAAAGTCCTCGTCGGAGCGGAAAGAGTTGACATAACCGTCCGTGGATAAAACGACGAGCGCCGGAAACGTTGACCCGTGTATCGACCCGCTGATCCAGGCGGCGCGGAAGTCCTTCCAGGCTTCGGGCTGGCATAACGAAGTCGTCTGGTTGCCCACCAGCCTCTCGTCCGGAGGGAGGGGCCGGGAGGTTTTTCCATCGCGGCTGACCGTCAGGATGTCGCCATCGCCAAGCTGGAGAAAGAGCACCGAGCTCCCGGTGGCGGCGGCGGCGAGCAGGGTGGCCCCATATGCGAGTTGCGGAAAATCCTCCACCGAGCGCCTGCTCGCGGCCCCATCCGTCCGCTCCAGCGCAGCCATCTCTTCGGGGGTGAACGGGTTTCGGCTCAAATCGAACTGAATCGCCGCGAGCCAGCCTTCGACCAGGCTGCGCTTCAACTCCTCCAGGCGACCGGGCTGGAAGGCCGCCGGCGCGTCTTCCAAAGCTGTTTTGACGAGATAATCGCGCAGGGCGCCGGAGGCGGTGCTCACCGCCAGCGACGAGCCGGTCTGGCTTCTGAAGTGGCGCGGCGCTCCGTGTCCGTCGGAAACCACAGCCACGGCCACGGCGCCCGCTCCGTGGCGCGTCACGCCGCCCTCCACGGCATCCTGATTGGGAAGACCGGACCGCTGGTGGGAGCTTCCCCGCACGCATGCGTGCGTCACTTTCCAGCACATTGCTTTACCTCAGACTTGATCGAGGAGACTGGATGGACGAGCCGCGATTGACGAGTCAGCCCGGCCTTCCATGCCCTACCAGGTTGAGTCGTCCTGCACGGGAGCAGGCGGCGCAGCGGGAATCTCCCTGCCTACGGGCGTCGCCGTCACGGCGGTGGAGACGTAGCGGAAATAGCGGACCAGTTGCTCGGCGTTATCCGCCCGCAAGACCGGCCTCTCCGGGTTATCGACAAACTTGCGCAGGGTCTCGTAGTCCGCGTCCTGGCCGATGGCGATCGCCTGGCGCACGGCCCGCCTGGCCCAGGGAACGCTCAGCAGCGCCTGCAGCGCTCCCTTCCAGTCGTCCGTCGGTTTTCCGTCGGAGATAAGAACGATCTGCGGCGGCAACATCCGCGCATTCGGCGGAAGGTTGCTCATATCTTCGGAAAGCACGGCGAAGGCCTGTCCGAGGTCGGTCTCTCCCTCCGCCGCCAGGTCCACCCACTTGAAGTCGGCAAGCAAGGTCGGCTGCGCGAGGTGCCAGCTCGCGCCGGTGGCGAAGCGAATGACCCGAACGTAAAACTGTACTTCGGGATTTCCCTCCGCCGCGGCCTTCATGGCCGGCACAACCTCTCGAATCGCATTGTTGAGCGCCTCGATCTTGCCGCCTTCCGCCATCGAGCCGGAACAATCCAACAGCCAGATGATATGCAGCGGTCTGCCTGCGTACGCGCCACCGGGTCTTACCGCCATCGCGCCCTCTCTCCTGTTGCGCAATCGACGAAAGGCCGATGCGCGCGAATGTTTAACCCAGTGGCTGGGTCAAGCGGAATTCGATCACCGTCTCCGCGCTCACTTTGACCGGCGAGGGCTTCGTGGTCGCCGCCCCGGCCACTCCGCCGGCGGCCGCGCCGGTGGCGGCTCCGGCCTTGCCGTGATGGAAGAGCTTGCCGGTGATGAAGCCGGCGACCGCTCCCGCTCCGGCTCCGATCCCTGTTCTCTCCGCCGCTTTGACGGCCTGCGCAGGCCCTTCGAAGCTCCTGGCCCCGGTATGCGTCCGGAAGCGTTTGCCTCCGATGGTAAGATCGGCCAACTGCAGCTCCATTCGCGACCTGCCGCTCACCTTGCCCGACGGATCGACGCTGGTCACCCGCAGTTCCGCGCTCGCTCCGCTGGGCGCCACGACGTTTCCATTGTGCGTCAATGGCTGAACCAGGGCGGCCGGAATGATCTCTCCCACGCTGAGATTGTCGGAATCGATGTTCTGGCTCAGGCGCACGACGACCGGCGATCCCGCCGCCAGCAGCGGAGTCTTCGGCGGCTGTGGGGGCGCTGCGTTTGCATTCGCCGGCGCCGCATTCAAATTGCCGGATTGGGCTGGCTGGCCGCCTTTGTTCGCGTTCGGCAAAAAGGGATTGACCGCATGACCGTCGTTCACCGGCGCGCCCAGGTGAACGCCTCCCCCGCTGTGGGATTGCGTCCCGCCGTTTGCCTCTGTGCGCGGAGCTTGTCCACCGGCGCTCTGGCTGCCTGAGCCGCTCGGGCCGCTCGGGCCACTTGGGCCGTTCTGGCCGCCGTTCCCCTCGATGTCATTCGGGTTAGGCGTGGGCGGGTTAGGAGCGGGCGGATTCGGGGTGGGCGGGTTAGGATTGGGGATCACAGAAGGAGGTTTGTGGAAGATCTGGCGATAGATCCTGGGGCCCGCTGTAAAGGCAAAGACGCAGGCCAGCGTGGCCGCAACCAAGCCGAGCCCTCCCAGGGCGGCCGTTTTCCCGCTGATATGGGCTCCCGCCGGCTTCCCCGCTCCGCGGGGAGGAATGCGGTCTCCGTGCAGCCGATCTGCGGCGCGCGTCCCGGGGGCTTGACTGGTGGGGGTACGGCTGGCGCCCGCCGGCGCTATCCCGTCCGCGGCGGCGAGGTCCTCAACCCGGTCGGACTGCCGGCTGACGCTGATGCCCAAAGCGTAGGACCAGGCGTCGACGGCCCAGGCCGCCACCTCCGGGGCCAGCCCGCGATTGTCCTCCAGCCGCTGCACCAGGCGCGCGCGCATGGCCTCGGGAGTCATGGAGGTCTGCCAGGACGACTTCAATTCCGATGGAATGCGTTCCTCCAGGGCGCCGATGAGCGCCGAAATCTCCTTCCGGTGGGCGCCGCAATGATCTTTCAAAAGACCCTCGCAGCGGTCGCGATCTTCAAGCAGGGGATCGCCGTTCTTCTCCAGCAACTCCTTTAACGTTTGCCGGGCCGCCTCGGCCGGAACCTTGCTCGTCGTCATTTCTTCACCATCCCCATCCCATTGCTCTTGCTCATGTTGCGCCTGCCCTCTTTTCGCGTCCGCGCCTTCCCGTCGCCGGCGGCCGGTTTATCCGCTCAGCAAACTTCACCATCGATGGCCCCGAAATCGATTTTTAAGCCCGGGCCGAGTTTCACTGTTTGCCCGGGAGCGATCTGTCTCCGCACCCCACTGCCGGAAACCGCCTCCCACACGGCGCTGGACAGATTGGTAAGGCCCAGCACGGAGGGATCCTGCGGATTTCGCGTCACCTCGGCTACCGCGCCGCCCGGAGCGTTGGCCGCCAACCCCGGAGCCTGATGCTCCAGAAGCCGGAGCCCGGGCACGATTACCAGAGTTCTGGCTCCTACGCGCAATCGGCCGCTGCCGGCTCCCATTTCCCCGCCGGGCTGCGCCGGCGCGGCCGGCGGAGCCGGATGCCAGGCGGCGACCGGCGCGGGCATCAACTGGGAGCCGAGGAGCATGCTGGGCTGCAAGATGGTCCTGTTCGGGGAAATCTCACGAGCCTTGAGCACCGCCGCGGCCAGAATCGCGAAGGCGAGCAGCGCCACCCCCGCCTCGATGGGCGCGCCAAGCTCCTTATCCGCAACCGTATCCCAGAGCGCGTGCGGGATAGAGGCCGAAACCAGGCCGATGCCCAGGATCTTCCACCGCTGCCCGGGCTTGATCACCGAAAGACCGATGAAATAGCCGAAATACCCCGCGTAGGCCATGTGACCGAAGGCCAGATCGATGGAACGGAGAATGAGCGGATAGAAGCCGATGCCGGTGGTCATAATCTTGCTTCCAGCCTGGATGGCTTGCAGGAGCTGCTGCCCATTCATCTGCACGAGGGTTTGGAGTGCGGTCAG
This sequence comes from Acidobacteriota bacterium, assembly GCA_021799945.1. Lineage (GTDB taxonomy): Bacteria > Acidobacteriota > Terriglobia > Terriglobales > Acidobacteriaceae > PALSA-350. The sequence goes on along the minus strand of JAJYZK010000082.1, from coordinate 1,442 downwards.
GATCGGGGTGTTCCCGAAAGAGGCCAGGATCCATTGGTTGGCGAGGTAATGGGGAATGTACTGGGACAGGGTCTCCACGATCGCGAAGCCGCCCCCGGAGGCCGCGCCGATCAGGATGCCGTCCAGAGGCTCCTCGACTCCGGCCGTTGCGCGCAACTGAGGACTCATGTGGCGGGCCGCCAGCACCAGCGCCAGGCAGGGCAGCGCCTTCACCGTCTCCTCGAAGAATCCGGCGCCGAGAAAATATTGAACGAACAATGCTATAAAAGGCAGTTTGCTGTCTGGCTCTCCTCCGGCCAAATCGAGGTGGAAAAGGTTATAAAGCCAGACAAAATCGTGGTCCACTTTGAAAAGCCAGAGAAAATAAGCGGTGAAGGACATCGCCCCCAGCATCACCCACCACGACTTTCGCTTGCCCACCATGGTGTAGACCATGGAAAGGCTGGCCAGAGTCAGGAAGAGCCCGACAATGATGAGAGACCACGAGGTATAGATCCAATTCCGTGGATCGATGTAGCCGGCGCCGTCCACTGTGCGGATGGGGATGGTGATCGGATCCGAGGCGCCGGGGATGGTCATCGCGAAGAAGGCGGCGATGCAGAAGAGGACCGGCGCGAAATTCGACCTTTTCCCCAGCTCCCGCCACTTGGCGACAATGGGGATAAGCTGCGATCGGGTCGGCGCTGCGCTTTGCGCCATCGCCCCGCCAGGTCGCTTCGCCATGACCGTCCCTCCTCGACCAAATCTCGGGTTGAAACCTGGCCCGCAACCGCGCTGGCCCGCAGACGCGCCGGCCAGGAACCGCATCCGTTCAATCCGAGACAGATTGAAGCCTCGGAGCATTGACCGTCAATCGCAACATGCAAAGCCCGGGGAGCAGGGAGAAGCAAGGCCGCGCTCCTCCGGCGCCGAGCCGGGTTCACGCAGACTCACTCGAGGAACGAAAATGATCGAGCGAGATCGCCTTCCGGGGGAGAGGCCGCCTCTTGCCGCGGTTCGCAGGAGAGAAAACGGGCGTCGCTACGCCGGTCTTCGCTCCTGACGGAAGAGTGATTCGTCTTGCCGAACAGCCTGGGGGAATTCAGCGATGCCGTGGGACCCCTGCGGCCCGCCTCTGAGAACTTGCTGAAAAACGCGCAGAAGCACGGGGAAACTTCTACGCCCGGCGAAACCCTTTTCGCAAGGATTGGGGCTGCCGACCGCCGGCAAATCCGTTTTTCAACAAACTCCGAAATGGCCCTCCGGCGATACCCGGACACGACCCAAACTTACTTCCGCCACAGGCTTCCACCTGCGCAGCGCAACGGCATACACTCTATTCCGCAGCCATACTCTAGCATCGGCATCGCGCCCTGTCGACCGGCGCCGGCGGGCGGGCCGCTGCTCCTGCGCTGCGCCGGCCGGCGGCCCATCGAGGCGGTCCATCGAAGGCGCCTGGCCTC
>JAJYZK010000081.1 GCA_021799945.1 Acidobacteriota bacterium | reverse complement strand
CGTGGATCTGCTCCTGACCCAAAGCATATGGAAGGAGCTGGTTTCCCGAACGGTGCGGCGAAGGCCGTCTGGAAAGGCCGGCAGGGAAGCGCCGGCGCAGCACCATCGATGAAGATCCTTTCCGTGCACACCTCGTATCAGTTGCCCGGCGGCGAGGATCAGGTTTTTGCGTTGGAAGCGGAGCTGCTGCGGGCGCACGGGCACCAGGTGGCGCGTTACACGGCGAGCAACGACCGGCTTAAGGGACAGAACCCGCTGGTCATGCTCGGCAACACCATCTGGAACGGGAGCGCGCGGCGGGCGATTGCGGAGCGGCTCCGGTGGGAAGGGCCGGACCTCATGCATGTTCACAATACCTTCCCGCTGCTCTCCCCCTCCATCTACTATGCCGCCCGGCGTTCCGGGATACCGGTGGTGCAAACCCTGCACAACTACCGCCTGCTCTGTCCCGCCGCGACGCTTTTCCGCGATGGAGGAAAATGCGAGGATTGCCTGGGCCGCCGGATCCCCTGGCCGGGAGTGGCGCATGCGTGCTACCGGGGCAGCCGGGCGGCCTCCTCCGGCGCGGCGGCGATGCTGGCCGTGCACAACCTGATCCATACCTGGACCCGGACCGTATCGGTCTATATCGCCTTGAGCAATTTCGCGAAAGAAAAATTCATTCAGGGTGGATTGCCTGCGGAGAAAATCTTTGTCAAACCGAATTTTCTCGCTTCCGATGCGGGCCTCGGCTCGGGAGCGGGGAACTTCGCCCTGTTCGTCGGCCGCCTGACGCCGGAAAAGGGGATTGAGGTGATGCTGGAGGCCTGGCGCAAGCTCCGCGGATCGGGCCTGCCGCTTCAGGTCGCCGGGGATGGCCCGCTTGCGGGCCGGGTAGAGCAAGCAAGCCGGGAACTGCCGGAAATCGTCTGGCTGAAGTGGCTGCCGCGAGCGGAAATCCTGGTCAAAATGCGCCAGGCGTCTTTTCTGGTGCTGCCTTCTACCTGGTATGAAGGCTTTCCCATGATCCTGGCGGAGGCTTTTTCCGCCGGGCTTCCCGTGATCGCCAGCGACCTGGGCAGCATGACCTCCATCGTCGGCGGCGGAGGCGGCCTGCTTTTCAAACCCGGGGATCCGGACTCTCTGGCCGAGCGGGTGCGCAGCTTCCTGGCGGACCCGGCGGCTGCGCAGCGGATGCGCGCCGAGGCCCGCAGGGAGTTTGAAGAGAAGTACACGGGCGAACGCAATTATGCGCGGATCATGGAGATTTATGGCGCGGCGTTGGCCGGCTGAAGCGAAATTACGCCTCGACGGGCGGCGTGGATGCGGGCGAACCAACGATCCAGACCCAAGCCAAAGATCGCCGGCCGGTGAACCCGGACCTGCGCATCTGGCTCACGGAAGGCCTCTTTCGGATTCCCCGCGGAGTCACTGGTGGCTGTTACGCCGGTAACTGGAGGTAACCGCCTTCAGCTCGCGGCTTCGCCGTTCAGAGATTCGAAGTCGCTGAGATCGACAACGCGCGCCGTATCGGGCGGCCGCACAAACATTACCAGGACTCCCTCGGAGGAAGCCTGCGGATTCAGCGACGCGAAGTGAACGTTTACCCGATGCAGGGCGCGATTGATGCGCAGGATCTGATTGCGCAGCATCACCGACGAGCCCCTCTCGATGACGGCGCGGTATTTTCTGTTGAGGGCCTGCCGCAGCGGTGGGTGCACGGGAATCTGGTCCAGATGGAGGCCGAGCACCGCATCGGGCTCCAGGCCGAAGAGCCGCCGGGCGGCGGCATTCCAAAACTGAATCCTGCCGTCGGAGCCGATCAGGGCAACCCCATAGGGCATCTGATCGAGCGTGTACAGGTAGCGCTCGCCGAGCCGATTCAGGTCGGCGGCCAGCGACGCCGTTTCCGTGTGCAGGCGCTGCAGATCGTCGTTCAGGAGGCGAAGCTCGCGGCGAGCGATCTCCAACTCCCGATTGCTTGCGCGCAGCTCTGCGAGCGCTCTTTCGAGCGCCTCGTTCACGATTTCCGCAAGGCTCCATCGATCTGCGCTCCATGGATCTGCGACCGGCAATGCGGGGCGTGTGCTTTCCAAATCGGAGGAGGTCCCGCTGCAACCGGGCGCGAAGTCCGCCGGCGAGGATGGACGCTTTTCCGGCTCCAGAGCGGCCTTCAATTCCCGCGGGCAGACCCGCCATTTCCCGGGCGCAACCTTCGGCATCAAGGGGTGGGTCGCTAGCGGCGATACAGCAAGGTGCGTCTCCGCCGATGAGCCTGTCTCGTTCTCCAACTGCATCTTGTCTCCTCCGCCGTTCAAAGGAAATCGCCGCATCCGCCCGGTTCTTCTTGAGAATCCGGAATGCTCTCGCCGAGATGCCCGCACAGCCGGATGCGCCGCGGGTCGCCGTTTCGCTTCCAGCTTGCAGATGAGTTCATGGAGCGCGATTCCTCCGCTCGGACAATCACAGCGCGCCGGGCGCAGGGCACAGGGCAAATGTAGCTGGAGCGGGGGGGAGCAAACGTTTAAAACCTGCGCGGGTAGGAACGAATGGGGGTTACCCCTCGATCGCGCGCAAATTGGCGCGCCTCCTCCGGGAGTGACCGGAGGTGACCACGCCCCGCCATCGGTAATCGGGGCAACGCAGGTGGGTCAGGGAAGCGTCAGCGTGCGGCCAAGGGCCCGTTCACGCTTGAAGGCCACCACGGGCTTGGCCAGAGACGGCGCAGCGCCCGCGGCCTTTGCATCGCGGGCGTCGGCCATCTTTCTCCGATTCTCCCGAGAATGGCCGAGTTGTTCGCGCAGCATGCGCGACTGGGAGGCAACCTCCGCGGCCTGCTCGTTGAGGGCCCGCAAACTTTCCTGAATTCGGGAGAGAACCACGCCCCGGGCCAGAACCTCGTCCTGAGAGTCCGGCGCGGTGCGGGCCAGCCAGCGATCCAGCTCGTCGGAGAAGGCCACCACCGCGCTTCGGTCCTTCAGCGCCGGCCGGTGCACAGGCATCCCCAGCAAGGCCTCCCAGCGTTGCGCCGTGCGCACGCCACGCTCAATGTAATTCGAGACTTCCTTCCATCCGTTCAGGATTTTTCGGCTCATGCTCTCCTTTCACCGGGAAGCGCGACAGCGCGCTCTTGGTACGAACACGGCTTTGAGCGGAATGATGCTCCAGTGTAGTCCGCCTGGAGCACCCAGGTCGCATGAATTTTCGGTGTTTCTCGGGAAAGTGGGGCCGAGCCCCCGGCGCGGCGCATCTAAATGAGCCTGTATGACGTCAGAATTTTGTCCGGACATTGTTCCTGAAGAGGCCGGCCGGTGGCCGGCCGCCGACTCCCGGCCGAAGGAACTGAACAGCGACGGTCGAACCGGCGCATCGGCCGGAACCGCTCGAAGGGCCGGCGCTTGCGGGATCGCCCTCTCCACCGAATGGGGGTGGCTTGTATGCGTCATGCTTTGCTAAACTAATAATTCAAAAGGGCATAATAAATGGGGATGATGGCGTTCACCGGGTGGATCCTGGTGACCTCGGTGGTGGCCGGTCTGCTCGGCGCACTCACCGGTCTGGGGGGCGGCGTGGTCATCGTTCCCGTGCTGGTGCTGATTTTTCACGTCGATATGCATTACGCCATCGGGGCGTCGCTGATCTCCGTGATTGCGACCTCCTCCGGCGCAGCCGCCGCTTACGTCCGCGACGGCTACTCCAATGTGCGCATCGGCATATTTCTGGAGGTCGCCACAACCCTGGGAGCGCTCCTCGGGGCATACCTGACGGCGAAGATCGCGACTCCGGCGATTGGAATCACCTTTGGCCTGGTGCTGCTCTATTCCGCCTGGTCGTCCTTCAATCGTCCGCCCGAAGAGTTGAATGTGGAGCACGACAGCCTGGCCTCGAAACTGAAGCTCTTCGGAGATTATCCGGTCGGGAACAAGCGGCAGGAGTATACGGCTCGCCGGGTTCCGCTGGGCTTTGGCCTGATGTTTTCCGCGGGAACGCTCTCCGGGCTGCTGGGGATCGGTTCCGGCGCGGTAAAGGTGCTGGCCATGGACCGGGCGATGAGTCTGCCCTTCAAGGTTTCGACGACCACCAGCAACTTCATGATCGGCGTCACCGCGGCGGCGAGCGCGGGACTCTATCTGGCCAGAGGATATGTCACCCCGGGCCTTGCCGCTCCGGTCATGCTGGGAGTTCTGATCGGCTCGCTGATCGGGTCGCGAACTCTGGTTAAGATCAACAACAGATCCTTGCGCCTGGTCTTCGTTCTGGTGATCGCGGTGCTGGGCGTGGAGATGATTTACAGCGGCGCGACAGGAAGGTTCTAGGCCGACCTGGAAGGACGGATTTTGACGGATTTTCCCGCGCTGCGGCGCGCGGGCGAGAAACGACGGGCTGAGCGGGAAATAGCGGGGAGGAAAGTGGAAGATGAGCTGGCAGGCGGATAAGAAGATGGACATCGTCATCGGGCACATGCTTCGCACCGGGGTCACCATCGCCGCGGTGGTGGTGCTGACCGGATGGATGCTGATGGTCACCCGGGTTACGGGACCTGCGCCGGGATACCACCACTTTCACGGGGTTCCCGCGCCGGTCTTGAAGATTGCGCCGGTTCTGGATGGAGTGCGCCAACTGCAGAGCGCCAGCATCATCCAACTGGGCATTCTCCTGCTGGTCTTGACGCCCATTTTTCGGGTGGTGTTCTGCGTATTCGGGTTCGCGGCTCAGAGGGATCCGCTTTATGTGACGGTGAGCGCGGTCGTGCTCACGATCCTGGTGTACAGCCTCGTGCGGGGCTGAGGGCCTGCGGCGGATCGGAGTTCAGGCCCTGGAGCGGGGAGGGCCGGGGGATTTGGGGAAAGCCGCTTCCGCCGACCCTCCGGGGGATTCTTCGGCGGGATTCAGGAGGGAGTCGAAAACCACTCGCTCGAATGCTTTTCCAGCGCGATTCGCACCAACTGGCTGCGCGTTCGGACACCGGTCTTCTCAAAAAGCTGCTGCAGCACGGCCTTGACCGAACTCTCCGATATTTCCATCCCGGCTCCGATTTCCTTGTTCGTCAAACCTTCAAAGACGCCTTTGAGCACGGTCTGCTCGCGCGGCGTGAGCCCCTTGAGCCGGGCTTCCGACTCGCTGCGGCCGGTGGCGGCGGCGATCACGGAACGAGTTGCCGCGGGGTCCAGCCAAACCTCTCCGGCCATCACCCGGTGGATGGCCTCCACCAGGCGCCCGGGCGGGCTGTGCTTGAGAAAAATGCCGGAGGAGCCGCTGTCGAGCGTGCGCAGCATTACCCCGTCATTCATGCCGGCGGTAACCATGAGCACGCGGCCCCGGAAGCCGTGGTGGGCGGCGCGCTCCACAAATAGCGTTCCCTGTTCCTCCCCCAGGTCGTAATCCAGCAGCACGACGTCGATGGTGTCGAGCCCGGGCGCGGCCAACGCCTCGCTGGCCGAGGAGAAACTGCCCACAACATGCAGATCAGGCTCTGTCTGGAGAAGCCGGCTGAGGCTTTCCCGAAACAGGCTGTGGTCGTCGATCAGCAATATCCGAATCCTGGGGGTCATACCGCTCGTCCTCACTCTCCCGGTGCGCGGGGGACAGGCAGACGACGAATGTCGCGCCATTCGCCTCCGGTTCGTACCTCAAATCTCCGCGAAAGCTTCGCATGAAGGCCCGCGAAAGGTAAAGCCCCAGCCCACTGGCCTGCGCGGACTGCTGGAAGGGATGGAAGAGCCGCTCCGGGTAGGCCACTCCGCCTCCGGTGTCGGCGATTCGCACTTCGACGCCCGCGCCTGCGGGCCGGGCCGCGATCTTCAGCAGTTTTGCCTCTTTGTCTTCCATCGCCCGGACGGCGTTGTTGTTCAGATTGAGAAATACCTGCATGAGGCTGTGCCGGTCGGCCCAGACGGGAGGCAGATTCGGGTCGATCAGCCATTGCGCGCTTACCCCGGCATCGCGGAGGGCGGGGTCGATGACGATGCGCAGCTCGTCGAGCAGTTGGGCGATGTCCAGCCCCGCCGCCTGGCTGGCCGTCTGCCGCAGGTCCATCGCCGCAATCCGCTCCAGCGCCAGGACGAGGGTGCCCAGGGTTTCAAAGTCCTTGTCCCCCGCCAGGCGGCCGCTTCGCGTGAGGTTTTCGTGCACCATGGCGATGGCTCCGCAAACGTTGCGAACCTCATGCGAGACGGCGGCGATCAGAATGCGCGATCCCGTCAGCAACTGTTGCAGGTTGATCTCTTCGCGCATCCGCAGATCTTCAGATCGATCCGTGGCCATGGCCGAAAGCCGCGCGCCGGCGCTGGTGGAATAGGTGGAGAACCAGACGTCCGCCTGGAAGACGGCGCCGTCCGCCTTGCGTCCCTGGCACTCCATCGCCGTGCGCAGGAACCGGCGGCCGTCGTCGTCGCGCAGCGGCACATGGGCCAGAGACGGCAGATAGGCGTGGATGAAGCGGCCCGGCAGCGCGCCCGGCTTTTCCTCGAACAGGCGGTGCGCCGCATCGTTGGCCAGCAGGATCACTCCTTCGGAGTTGGCCGTGAGAATGGCGGCGGGGCTGCTCTCGACCAGCACCGCAAGCTGCTCTTCGGCATCCCGCCGCGCCGTGACCTCGCTCTCCAGGCGGGCCATATATTCGGAGGAGAGCCGCCGGCTGCGCGTCGCTTCGAAGGCGAAAAGACCCATGCAGGAAAATGCGGCGAAGTAGAGAATATCCCGGGGAACCCCGGAATTCGGTCCCCATGTGAATTCATCGAAGGTCTCGGCCAGCGCCGTGCAGATCGCGGCCACCCCGGCAATCTGCCAGCGGCGGAGGACGCTGCCCACCAGCAGCATGGGAAAGAGATAGAGAAAGCCGAGGGGCAGATCGCGGGCGGCGTGAGCGTCGATCAGCGCGATCGCCGCGATCATCGCCGATGCGGTCAATACAGCCGATCTGCGCCTGGCCGCGATCAGAAATGAAAAGATATTCATCGCCCGATTCGCACTTCACTGCAATTCTAGTGCAAGGGCGGCCGGCGGCCGCCGCATCCGGCAGACCGCGGCGCAATCCGGCTCGACCCCCCTCAATAGATTCCGAGATGAAGCTGCACGTATTGGGGATCGTTGTGGAAGTTGAGGCCGCGGTCGGTCTGGTCTCCGTTCAGGATGCGCATCGGTTTCCACACGCCTGCGACGTAGTTTCCCTGCTCGGCGGCGAGAATCTGCGGGCGTCCGGGGCGATCCGGCGCCAGGCTGAAGGTGACGCGCGCCTGGATTCCGGTTACAAGAAAGTCGTCCGGTCCGATTTGGGCAACCAAGGCGCGGCCGATGTTCTTCGGCGTCCCCGGAGCGTGGGCCCCGCCGTCCGGCTGCGGGAAGCCGAAGCCGACCAGCGCAGTCCACTTTCCAAAGTCGAGCGTTTGCTCCGGTTTTCCCTCTTCTTCCACGGCGGTCTTCACTTTGCCTTCGAAGTTGAGCCTGGCCACGACGCGGTCGATCGGTTCCAGCAAGGCGTAATTCTCAGCGTGAGCCTCCGGCAGTTGACCCGGTTTCAGGGTCCATCCCGTCTGGTCCGCGCCGAAGGGGGCAAATCCGATCGCGCCCATGCCCAGGGCATAAAAAAGCTCCGGCGCGAATGAGTCGCCCAGGCCGGTCTCCGGAATCAGGAGGGCATTGTCTGGTCTCCGGTACGTGCGCATCAGGTCTTTTTCAAACTGCCGGTCGGCGCTGTAAATATCCGGAGCAAGAACGTCGATGGAGGTCGCCGTGGCCTTCCAGATAGCGATGTTCGACTGCATGGGGCCGCCGCTCGGATAGTCGAAGCCGGGCAGCGCGTCTCCGCGGATCTGATAGCCGCGCGGATATTCCACCCACACGTTGCAGTACATCGGGATGTTGAACGCGGCCTTGCCTGCTTTGGCCACTTCATTGATATACCGGGCCACGGACCAGGCTTGAAAGTCCTGGTCCGCGTCAGGGCCGAATGCCTGACGCCAGGTTCCCGCAGGCTTGTGCAGGGCCGCGAGCAGCGCGGGCGGAGCCGGCCCCTCGAATTGCTTTTCCGCAGCCGGGGAGTGGTCGCGCACGGCGCCAATGGCGCCGGACTCATTTTCCACCTGGATCAGGATCACGGTGTGCTGGGCTCCATCGGCCGCGGCAAGATGGCGGGCCAGCGCGGCGAAGGCGCGTTTGTCCGCCTCGAGGTTTACATCGGAGTTGGCCGAGAGCACCTGGATCGGTCGGCCGCGCTCGTCGATCATGCGCGGATACTTCGCCGGATCGGTCTTGATCCACTGCGGCGCGTAATGCATCTCGCCGTTCTTCCATGTGCCGAACCAGAGCAGGACCAATCGAAGGCGATGCTCCCGGGCCTGCGAGAGCAGTAGGTCGACCGTGGAGAAATCGAAGCTGCCGGGCTGCGGCTCCATCTGCTCCCAGTACACCGGCGCCTCGACCGTGTTGGCGTGCATGCTTGCGAACAGCGGCCACACCTCCGGCAGGGTCGCCGGCCAGGAGCTGGAGTTGTTGATCTGTCCGCCGAGAATCAAGAACGGAGCGCCATCCACCATCAGGGCGTAGCGCCCATCCTGACTCACGACGCGGGGCGCCTGCTGCGCCAGGACGGTGGAGGAAACGGCGACGGCGAGAAGCAGGCAGCAGAGAGGCGGCAGGAGCGGGGGCAGCCGGCGCGCAGCCCGGAGCGGAATCCTCCGGAGCGCCGGCCGCAGGGTGGAGGAGAGAATCCAGCCGCGGGGGTTGAAGTTCGGCATAAGGCATCCTCATCTTCCGCGAGCGGAGGCAGGCCGCGCCGCCAACCGCCCGGAGAAATATGAAGGAACTATAGTTCAACCCGGCCGTTCGCGGCCGACCCCAGCCGTTGTTCCCTGTGGGATCTTGGTGGGATCCTGGCTAAAACTGTTTGGACTCCTTGGGATACCAGGTGATCTGAAGGGCGCCGATGGCGTCGCTTTGCGGACCCGGCTTGTAGAGGGGCGCCTTCCAGTCTTCCACCTGAAGCCAACCACCCACCTCCAGATCCTTGCGGATATGCTTGACGGCGCTCAACTGAAAATCGTCCTGCGTGGTCCCGTGGGGGATGAAGTGAAAGTCGGCTTTGGCCCTGCGATACATGAACTGGATGGAATCGGTGGGAGATAGATGATACGTCAGCCATGCCTGCCCGCCCTTGGCGTCCCGGCCCATCCAGTCGGTGAAGAGAAATCCCTGATTCGTCGTGCCCTGCCTCTGGACTGTCTCCCAATAGAGGAAATCGCCATACTCGAAGTTGTCGCTGACCGGGTCGGTGTTGGCGCCTTCCACTCGCAGGTCAAGCCGGGGAACCATGGGGAAGTGGGAGAGATAGATGCCGGGGCGCACGGCCGCTCTGCGGGGCGCGCTGATCGGGCTCACGTCGTCGTGGACCTCCGAGTCGCTGTAGAGCGTGAGCCAGTTGCGGACGAAGGGCAGACGATAGGAAAAATCGAAGCTGGAGAAGCGGGCGCCGGGGTCGTTCCGGGAGAATTTCTCCGACGCCGGGACATTCTGGAAGCTGAAGAAGCTCTTCAAGAAGGTATGGAGGGTGATCGGCTCGTGACCCTTCCCCCCCCAAATGACCGTGCGCTCAAAGCCGATCTCCATATTGCGCGTGGGTTTGAAGCTGAACTTCTCCACATGCACCCAGGGAGCGTTGGGGTCCGTGTGTCCCTTGAGGCTGCCGACATAAAAGTTGTAGCGCAACGGACCGATCAGCGAGGAGAGCAAGGGAATGCGAATCGGCTCGACGCGATCGATCTGGAAGGCGTAGATGTTCTGCGCGTTGGTGCTCCAGGACATGCTTCCACCCTGGGCGGGACCGAGCCAATGGTCGTTTTTGCCGAAGGAAACCTCATATCCGAGCAAATGGTAGGAAAGCGACGCTTCCATGATGCGGAAGGGGTTGGCCGCGGCGATCGGACCCTCCGGAATGGTGGCTTGCACCGGGTTGGTGGCGAAGGGAATCCCATCAACAATGTTGGAGAGCAGCCCGGACAAAGCGGGGGAATAGCCGGCGGCCCGCGGCGCGTCCTGGAAC
>JAJYZK010000080.1 GCA_021799945.1 Acidobacteriota bacterium | reverse complement strand
GTTGAAGACGGCCGAATACGCGTTGGTTACATTGAAAGCCGGCGAAATGGTGGCGTTTTCATTGAAGAGGATGCCATGCGCAAGCTTGAGGCTGTATACGTCTCCGAAATCGGCGCCGATCAGGTTCAACGACGGAGTTGGAGGCGGAGGCGGAATGACCCCGGGGGTGATGCCGAACTCCTGCCGCTCGAAGTGGATGTCGACCTTGGCGTCCAATTCCTGCCGCGCGTTCTTCAATACGGTTAGACCAAAACCGCCGCCGTAGCTCTCTTGCAGGTCCAGTCCCAGCGAATAGTTGTGTTGCCATGCGCCGTCTGCGAGAGCGTAAAAGCGCGGGCTCACATACCAATCCTGCTCCGCGTCGGCGTTGAGGATCGATGTCTTCACGGTTGGGATGTTGGGCTGCGAAATCGATCCATAAGCCGAGTTGAAGCCGAGGGTGGTCCGCAGGCGGGGATCCATCCAGTTTACGTTGGGAACGGTGCGGGCCGCGGTGAACGCGGTGGTGAAGGAACGGCTGGTCTGCGTGGAGTCGATCTGCGCCGCGCCCAACGTCGCCGTCCCCGTCCAGTCCGAAAGCCATCCCGGCGAACCTTTCACTTCCTTGACATAGGTCGCCTCGTCGACGACGTACGCCGCGTCGCTGGTGGGAATCTCGGTGGTCGTCCCATTGGCGCTGGACGAAATGTCGATCTTCTGGTCCTCCACGCTCAGTGTTCCCTGCGGCGCCATGGTGTCGGGCGTCTTCCGGTTGATCCGCACACCCTGCCGGATTACGGCGAAATTCTGATGGGAGTCGATGCTCTTGATCTTGTTCCAACCCACGGTCACATTCCCGACCGAGTCGCTTTGGAAGGTGACCGACCCTTTCGTTTCATACAATAGCTTGCCCGTAAGCCGGTCGCCGTTGGTGAAGAGGATGACGTCGGGCTCCGGCTTGGCGGCCTTTTGGGGGGCCGCGTTCTGTGCGAAAGAGGGCCGCAGGCCGCCGAACAGCAGAGCGGAAATCAAACCCAGCAGCGGCGTCGAGCGACGGAGCCAGAATCTTCCCGGTTTCGCCTTGGACATGGGCGGCAGCTCCTTAATTTCCAAGAGATTTTAACCGCAATTTTTTGAGGGCCGAAGACCCCCCAGAGACCGTCTAGGGGGCATTGCTGGAGCATCCGGAAGGGACCCGCCAGCACACGAACGCGGACTGAGCGCATACAACGGGATGCGCAGTCGGGAGTGGAAAGCCCATGCCGCCGCAACATGGGTGGATCCGTGGCCTCGCGGCGGCAGCACCCGAGCGAGGGGAACGCAGCCGGATCGGGGCCCCCGCCAGTTCGAATCTCCATCCGCGCTCTTGGAATGTACCGCGGACTGACCGTAAAATCAAATGGTGGCGCTCACCCGCAAGCAGGCTCTCGATTATTTTTCCTCCGACGACCTCATCGGACTGGGCATGGAGGCCGACGCCCTTCGCCGCAAACTCCACCCTGAGGGGGTGGTGACCTACATCATCGACCGCAACATTAACTACACAAATTTCTGCACCGAATATTGCAGTTTCTGCGCCTTCTACCGGCCGCTCAAAGGCAAGCTCGCGGCGGAAGGCTACATTCTGGATTTCGATACGATCTACGGCAAGATCGCCGAAACGATCGCGATGGGGGGGACGGGGATTCTCATGCAGGGCGGCCTGCATCCGGAGCTTACAATTGACTGGTTCGAACGTCTGCTTCGGGGCATCAAAGAGCGTTTTCCCCAGATATGGCTGCACTGTTTTTCCGCATCGGAGATTCTCTCGATCGCCGAATACAGCGGCCTGACCGTGCGCGACGCCATCCTCCGGCTGCGAGAGGCCGGCCTGGACTCGATTCCAGGAGGAGGAGCGGAGATCCTCGACGATGAGGTGCGCCACCGTATCGCGCGGCTCAAGTGCTCGACTGCGGATTGGATTCTGGTGCACCGCACCGCGCATGAGCTCGGCATGCGAACCACGGCTACCATGATGTTCGGGGTAGGCGAGAGCTTCGAGCAGCGCGTGAACCACCTGGAGCAGGTGCGCCGATTGCAGGAGTCGACGGGTGGTTTTACCGCCTTCATCCCCTGGAGTTTCCAGCCTCACAATACCGCCCTGGGCGGCCGTAAGTGGGATGAGGCGACAGCCGTGGAGTATTTGAAGGTGCTCGCCATCTCCCGGCTGTACTTGGACAACATCGAGAATGTTCAATCGAGCTGGGTGACGCAGGGGTTGAAGGTGTTGCAACTGGGGCTTCGCTTCGGGGGAAACGATGTGGGATCGGTGATGCTGGAGGAAAATGTGGTTCGAGCCGCCGGCACGGCCAACTGCACCACGGAAGAAGAGCTTCGCCATGTCATCCGCGATGCGGGATTCAAGCCGGTTCAGCGGGACACTCTCTACACCACCCATTTTCTTGCGTGAGCCGATTCGCATTGCCGCGAGGAATCGCGCGGGGGCCGGCGTCTTCCCTGGGTTTTATTCCCGGAGGCTCGCTTCCGGACCGGCCGGTCGGCCCTTGGCCAACCTCGGCCGATTAGGAGAGCACGCCGCCGGGCTCTGGCGGCTGAACATCGTCGATCGCCGCCCCTGTCGCCACGAAGGGGAACCATCTCTTTGCCGCAAACGCGGACTCTCGCATGGAGGCTTCTTCTGCCGGCATTCTTTTCATCTCCGCTCGCCGCATTCTTCCCGCGGATCACGCGCATCGCCGCGTGGAAGCAGACTCTGTGTATCTTTGCCGCGCAGCGCGGGTTGGGCCACTACCTCAGGACCCATTATGCCGACCGCACCTTCGAGCATCTGTATCGCTGGAATCTCTTCGATTTCGCCCTCCTTGCCCCCTACTTTCTGGTGATGGTGGTCCTGTCCTTCTACGGGATCCACCGTTATCAACTCGTCTACCGGTTCTATAAGTTCCGAAAGAACGCCACCCGGGAACCGGCCGCGCGCTTCACCGATCTCCCGACAGTGACCGTGCAGCTCCCCGTTTTTAACGAACGATTCGTCATCGAGCGCCTGATCCAGGCCTGCTGTTCGCTGGATTATCCGCGTGAAAAACTGGAGATTCAGGTGCTCGATGACTCCACCGACGAAACCTCCCGGGTCGCCCGCGAAGCGGTGGAGCGATACCGGGCCATGGGGCGCCAGATCGAGTACGTGCATCGCAGCCATCGCACGGGCTTCAAGGCCGGAGCCTTGCAGGCGGGGATGGCTCGCAGCCGGGGCGAATTTATCGCCATCTTTGACGCCGACTTTGTGCCTTCCCCGGACTGGCTGATGCGGGTCGTCCACCATTTCAGCGATCCCGGGGTCGGCATGGTGCAAACCCGGTGGACGCATCTGAACCGCGATTACAGCTTCCTTACGCAGGTCGAGGCGATTCTGCTCGATGGGCATTTTATCCTCGAGCATGGCGCCCGCTCCCGCATGGGCGCCTATTTCAACTTCAATGGCACGGCCGGGATGTGGCGCCGGACGGCCATCGAGACCTCGGGAGGCTGGCAGCACGACACGTTGACGGAAGACACCGACCTGAGCTATCGGGCTCAACTTCAGGGGTGGAGATTTCTGTACCTTCTCGATGTGGAGTGCCCGGCGGAGCTTCCGGTGGAAATGACCGCATTCAAGACCCAGCAGGCCCGCTGGGCCAAAGGGCTGATTCAAACTTCGAAGAAGATCCTTCCTCTGGTTCTCAGGAGCGACGCGCCCTTCAAAGTCAAGCTGGAGGCGGTCTACCATCTCACCGCGAACATCAGCTACCCCCTCATGATCGTCCTCTCCACCCTGCTGATGCCGGCGATGATCATCCGCTTCTATCAGGGCTGGTTCCAGATGCTGCTGATCGATATGCCCCTGTTTCTAGCCTCCACCTTCTCCATTTCCTCGTTCTATCTGGTCTCGCAGAAGGTGCTTTTTCCCAAGACCTGGCGGCGCAAGCTGGTGTATCTGCCGTTTCTCATGTCCTTCGGGATCGGGCTTACGGTAACCAATTCGTGCGCCGTGATGGAGGCCCTGCTGGGCATTCAGACCGCCTTCAAGCGCACCCCCAAATACCGGATCGAAGCGCGCGGCCAGAAATTGAAGTCCGCCGGCAGATACCGAAAAAGGCTTGGAGTGACGCCCTGGATCGAACTGCTGATCGGCTGCTACTTCGCGTTGACCATCTGGTACGCCATCGTCAACGATAATTTTTTCACGGTTCCGTTTCTGCTTCTCTTCGTCGTCGGCTATTGGGTGACGGGTCTGCTATCGCTTCTGCAGGGCCGGTTTGAACGCTTTCGTCTCAAGGGCCCGGCTGACGATTCCCCGGCCAAGCCCTTCCCGGTCGGCGTCTGAGGAGGAGGCCCAACGGAGCGGCTCTGCCGCGGCGCCCTCGCCGAATCGCCGCCAAACCAGGCAACCGCAGGGCCGGGCATTCCCCTCCCGATCAGTTCCGCCGGAAGGCGTAAACCATATCGCCGGCCGCCACCAGCACATACTGATGTCCGTCGAGCATGTAGGTCTCCGGCGCATTGGAGACCCCGATGCGCGAGTGCCACAAGGGCTTGCCATCGGTAATGTCATAGGCCACCAGGTTTCCGCCGCCGTCTCCGGCGAAGAGAAGCTTGCCGGCGGTCGTCAGCAGCCCCGGCCCGATCCCATAATCCGCCACCCCCGGATATCGGTGCTCCCAGACAATCTTCCCCGTTTGATAATTGATCGCGGTAATATTGCTCCCCATCGAGCCCAGACTCTTCTCGTCCTTGCCGCCCAGGCCCATGGCCCCGCGCGGATCCAGCGTGGCCAGGTAATACATGGAATAGCTGTGCTTGGTGGGAGCGTAGAAAAGTCCCGTCTGGGGACTGTAGGCGGGCGGGGGCCAGTTTACGACGCCGCCGTTGGAAGGCGACACCAGCGCTCCGCCGATGTCGAAATCCTTCGCGGGATTCCTCACCGGCTCGCCGCGCTTGTCGATTCCCTGATCCCAATTCACGGTGTCGGCGGCCTTGGCGGTGACCAGATGCTCTCCCGTCACGCGATCCAGCGTGAAGTAGAATCCGTTGCGGCTGAGAGTCAACACCAATTTGCGCGGCTTGCCGTCGAATTTGCCATTCACCAGCACGGGCGTCTGCGCCGAATCGTAGTCGTGGGTGTCGTGCGGCGAAGTCTGGAAATACCAGGCCATTTTGCCGGTGTCCACATTCACGGCGATCAGGCTGCAGGTGAACAGGTTGTCGCCGGGCCCGCGCATTTGCGACGTATACGCGGCTGTCGGGTTGCCGGTTCCAAAGATGTAGAAGTGGGTCTCCGGATCGTAGGAGCCGGGAACCCAGACGTTTCCGCCTCCATGGGAGGCCGCGTCCAGATTTCTCCAGGTATCCAGACCGGGATCGCCGGGTTTCATCGGCACGGTGTAGAAGCGCCACTGCAGCTCGCCCGTATCGGGATCCAGAGATTGCAGAAATCCCGGCTCGTCCAGATCGTCGCCGGTCCCCACCAGCAGGTGATTTCCGATTACGACGGGCGCCATGGTGGAGAAATACTGCTCGGCGAAGCTGGCGATTTGCTTATGCCATCGCTCCTTCCCGGTCCTGGCGTCCAGGCAAACGAGGTAATCGTCCGGCGTCTCCATGTAGACCCAGTTCTTCCACATACCTACGCCGCGATTGCCGATGTGAGTTCCGCCTTTTGTCTTCCAGTAGTAATGCCAGATCTCGTGGCCGTCGCGAGCATCCAGCGCCCAGGCGTTGTCCGGCGCGGTCGCGTAGAGGACGCCGCCCACCAGCAGAATCGCGCCGCCGATTCGCGGTCTGTTGTCGAATTCGTTGTCTCCCACGCCGCCGACAATGGTTTCAACGTCGCCGTGGCTGGCCGGTCCCGCATACACCCTCGCGGACCAGGCCAGAGACAGATCCTTCACATCGGCCCTGTCGATCTGCTTCAGGCTGCTGAAGCGGCGGCCGGAGTAATCGCCGGAATAGGTCGGCCAACTGTCGGGGGCGGGGTTCAGGATCTGCGCCGGATCCAGATATTGCGCTGTCAGCGGGAGCGAAGAACAGGATGCCAGGAGAAGAAACAGTGCAATCGGCCGAATGCTTCCTATCATTTCAGAGTCACCAGGTAGGCGGTCACGTTGTGGATATCCCTGTCTGTGTATACCTTGAACAGCGCGCGGTGCGCGGCAACCGGGTCATGAATCTCCACCTTCGGGTTGTCGCCGTTCCGGCTGAATCCCAGATTCGTTCCGTCCGATTCGACGAGGCCGACATAAAAGTCGTCGATCCGCACCAGGCTCCCTTCATATTGTTTCCCCGAAGGAAGCGTCACCGTCACAGTTACGGGAGGGACGTGCAGGCCGGAGGCGTCCCGCGCGAAGCGGCCAAACCGCCCTCCCGGCCCCCCGGGCAGCAGCCAAGCCTGCTGCAGAACCTTCGGATCGGGAACACGCGTAGCGATGCCTTTCAGGTCTCCGGTCGCGGAATGGCAGCTTGCGCACTTTTCCTGAAAATAGGCCTTGCCCGCCACAGGATTGCCAACGACAATATTGATCTTTTCCGGCGGGGCGTGGCTGGTCACGGTCAGACTGTGCAGGAATGCGGCGATATCCGAGACTTGCGCGTCGGTCAAACTCAGTCTCGGCATCCCCCGGTCCACCCGCGCGCCATGAACGATGGGCGCAATCAACTCGCCATTCTGGTCCTTGAGCACGACCGAGGAGCGCAGGAGATTTGGCCCTACCCCGCCGCCCGCATCCGACCCATGGCAGAACGAACAATTTACCTCGTAAAGCGCCTTACCCCGATCGATCACCGCCGCCGGAGCCTGCGGTCGCTTCGGATAAGGGTCGCTCCGAGAATTCCGATCAAGATCCTGCGCCCGAATGGACAGCCGCACCCCGGCAAACAATAAGGCCAGCCCAGCCGTGGCCATCAGATATCTGCGGTCCAATTTCAGTCTCCTGCGAAGCCAGACTTTTCCAGAGAAATGAGCGAGAGCATCCCGGGCAGGCTCCGGGCGCCAACGGGCAAGGCGCAGAATCGCCATGCGGTAGCGGAAGCCGGGTTTTGTCATGTTCTCCTTACAACCGCAGGAGCGCAACCGCCGGAACGCGCCGATTTAACTCGGCCCCATCCGGACCGGAGGAGCAGGAATGCCAGATTCCCATCAGGCCAAGGCAAGCGAAGCAGTTTCCATCCTTCAATTTCTATGCTTCAAACTCTCGATCGCATTCTCCCTTCCTTTATAAACGAAAACCGCAAGGAAGCGGAATCGGACAAAAGTCAATGGAAACCGGGAGAGCGCGCGGTTTGCCCGTACATTGGGTACAGAAAGTCTCAAGCCGCAGTCCGCGGCTTGAGACTCGGGAGGGAACGGAAACGCAGTCTTTACCAGCGAAGCCCGAAGGTGACAGGGAGCATTTCGACGGTGCCGGTGCCAATGGAGGACTTCGTCGATTTCGGCGAGTCCACCCAGATGTAACGCATCTCGGCGAAGAGCTTGAGGTGGCCGTCCTCATTGAATTTGTAAGTCGCGCCGGCGCCCCCGTTCATGCCGGCCTGGTTGCTCGAGAAGTGACTGAGCGTGACGTTCTGATACTGCGGGTAGCAGCCGAAATATCCGCAGTAATCGCCCGCGAAGACGGGTTCGGTAAAGCTGGTCAACTTGCGGTAAAAGCCGGCGCCTCCGGTCACATATCCACCCCATTTGCCGCTGGTCTTGAAGTAGTAAATCGGGGTCAGGCCAAAGGACCATGTATGCACGTTGCCATCGGGCTCATTCACCGATTGCAGGGTAGCGCTGGGGATGCTGGCGGCGTCGAAGCCATATTCAATGAGGACTCCGAAACTATCGTTAAACATCCAGCCTGCGCCAAGGGCGATCCGGTACCCGACCGTTTGCCAGGTGGAAGCGTTTCCGATGGCCGGAGCGAAACCGCCCCCGGCCTCCACGGCTAGATGGCTGGCGATCGTATTGTCGCTCTGGTGGCTGTGATAGCCCTGCCGCGAATACCCCCCCTGGTTCGAATACCCCCCCTGGTTGGGATACTGGTCCTGCGAAAAGAGGCTGGCCACCTCCTGATGATAATCGGCGCTGGAACTCGCCTGCGGCGCGGCCGGACCATCGGGGACGGCGGCGGAACTTGCTTCGGCTGGCGCCGGCGGCAGCGCGTCCGAGCTGGAGCTGATCTGTGGCGCAGACTCGGCAACGCTGACTTGCGCGTTGGCTGAAGAGGCGAACATCCAAGCGAACGCCACTGTCAGTACGGCCAAGGACCGCGGCGTTAAGGAGCGTTGGGAAAAACTTGGAAAGGACATTGGTAACCCGCCCACATTGATTTTTAAACCCTAAATTCCAGTTGCTGGAAGCCACAGTCGCACTTCTTTAACACTGGATAGACGTAATCGCTGTTGAAAAGATACCCGACTCTGCCGCCCCGGGAGAGACCATTGCCTGTCTCACCCCCCGCTTTTCACGCCATTGCGGGGTCTCCGAACCGGAGCGCCCCAACCTCCCATTGACATCCCGGCCTCGCCGCCCTGCTGATTCTAGACCAACTTGGGTAAAGTTTCCTCAGTGAATGTCGAACTGTTCCGGGTGCAGGGCAGGGTCGCTTTTGACGAGAATGGTCTTGCCCGTCATCTCCTCCATCTCGCTCAGCCATCGAGCATTATTCGATTTCAGGGTTTTCACCACCTCGGGATTCACTCGCAGAAGCACATCCGGCCGCTCCAGGTGCCGCTGCATCTTCCGCATTTCCAGGTAGATTTCGTTGCACACCGTCGTGGGGCTCTTGACCATCCCGGTGCCAGCGCAAATGGAGCATTGGACGCTGAGCGTGCGCTCCAGCGATTGTTTCACCCGTTTCCTGGTGATCGCGACCAGGCCGAAATCATTGAACTGCAAGACCTTGGATGGCGCCCGGTCAGATTTCAGCGCCTCTTCGAGCGCCTGCCTCACCCGGTTCCGATTCTTGCGCTCGTCCATGTCGATGAAGTCGATCACGATGATGCCGCCCAGGTCGCGCAGGCGGATCTGCCGCACAATCTCCGGAATCGCGTCCAGATTCGTCTTGAGGATGGTGTCTTCCAGGCGAGCGGTCTTGCCGACGTACTTTCCGGTATTGATATCGATCGCCACCAGCGCCTCCGTCTGGTTGATCACGATGGAGCCGCCGGACTTGAGCCAAACCTTGGATTTGAGCGCTTTGGTGATCTCCTCCTGAATGCCGAACTGCTCAAAAAGGGGCGTCTCTTTCGTATAGAGCTTGACCCGGCGCACCAGGGAGGGCTGAAAACGGTTCAAAAAGCGAACGATGCGTTCATATTCGGCCTCATGGTCCACCCAGATGGTCGAAAAATTGTCGCTCACCTGGTCGCGCAGGATCCGCTCCACAAGATTGAGATCGTGATAGATCAGCGACGGCGCCTTGGCCCCATCGCTGCGCTGCTTGATCTCACTCCATAGGCTGATCAGGAACCGGAGATCGGCTCGCAACTCTTCCTCGCTGGCCCCGGCGGCAGCCGTGCGCACGATAAAGCCGCCTCCGGTAGCGCCTCGTTCGCTGACCAGGATCCGCTTGAGCCGCTGCCGGTCTTCGTCGGAGGAAATCTTGCGCGAGACGCCGACATTGTTGACTGTGGGCATGAAGACCAGGAACCGGCCCGGCAGGGCGATGTGACTGGTGATTCGGGCGCCTTTCTTGGCGATCGGCTCCTTTGCGATCTGGACCAGAATCTCCTGGCCCTGCTTGAGGAGTTCGCTGATGATGGGCAGGCTGCTGGTCTGAGCGCTCTGGCGGCGCCCGTTTCCCCGGCGTCGATTGTCCTGCCGCCCACCCCGGCCACGCCCGCCATCGTCCCGTCCGCGTCGCGCCGGCTCTTCGGCTGCCGTGGGAGCGGATTCCGGCCTCCCGTCCGGCTCTTCGGATATCTCCGGCGCAAACTCCTCTTCTTCGCCCTCCTCCTCAACGGCCAACCCGGCGTTGGCCCCTGCCAACCGCTGGTCGAGATGCGAATCCCTGACCATCTCCTCTACCTCGGCCCCGGCCGCTACCTCCTGGTCAAGGGTCTCCTCCTCCATATACTCAAGATCCTGTTCCTCAAGACCCTGATCCTCGGCATGCACATAGAACGAGGTAAAGTCATACTCCTCTTCCTCGGCGGAC
>JAJYZK010000079.1 GCA_021799945.1 Acidobacteriota bacterium | reverse complement strand
GGCCTGGATGGCGCCGCGCAGCTCCAGAGACATGATGGAGAGCATCTTCAGCATGGGTTTCGACTGCGGGTCGGCGGACATGGCTCCAGCCCGCGCCGGGGCGGCCGTTTTGGAGCCTTCGGCCGGTTCGCCGCGCAGCTCCTCGGAGATGCGCCACAGCCCGGCGTCGAGCTGCGTCGAACACTGCTCCGCATCGACGTATCGGCGGGCCTCCACGGCCTGCATCCCTCGGGCGAAGTCGGAAAGGCGGGCGGCGAGAAGCTGCAAATGAGGATAGGGGGTGGACGGACCGGAGACGGTCTTGGATGCCGCGACCTTTTCCGCGGTCATTTCCGCCGCCCGGGGCCAATCCGCCGTGCGCAAGGCCACGGGCAATTGAGGATCGATCCGCGCGACGGAATCCCGGGCCGACCAGGGGTAAAGGCTGTTGGCCGAGAGGCCGCGCGCGCCGGTAAGTTGGGCCGAGACCTGCGCCGCCTCCCGCAGCCTGCCCGCCTCCAGCAGATTGGCCACCGAGTACATCAGGTTGTGGACGTAGTTCCAATCGTCGTCCACGGAGATGTGCTGGGTGAGCATGTAGGTTTCGTCCACCCGGAACGAGGCGTCGAAGGCGGCCTGCGCCCGGTCATACTCGCCCAGCCGGTAAAAGATATGGCCGGGCATATGCACCATGTGCCCCGAGCCGGGGGCGAGCGAAGCGAGGATTTCGGCGCTGGGGAGCGCATCTTGCGGGCGTGAGCCGGCCTCCACCGCATGGATCCACAGGTGATTGGCGGCGGAGTTATCCGGCTCCCGCTGCAAGACCGCGGAGAGCAGAGCCAGGGCCTCCGTTTGTCCGGAGCGCGGCCGGCCATTGTCGTATCCGTCTTCCAGCGCCTCGGCCAGCAGAATTGCGGCGGGCGCATCGCGGGGATTCTTTTTGACCAGCGTCCGCAAAATCGAGAGCTCTTCGGCCGGGGCGGGACCGTCCCCGCCCGCCTCCTGCGCCCGCGCAGCCTCGATGTAGAGCTTCTCCCGGCGGGTCGCATGCTTTTCCAGGGCGACGGCCTGGTCCAGCGCCTCCTTCGCGTATGCGCCCCCGTCCAGGCCGAAGCTCTCCGATTCGTACAGCCCCCAGTAGCACATGGCGCAGGCCGGGTCGCTGCGAATGGACTGCTCGAAGGCCCGGTCGGATTCATAGTCCCAGAAGTCGAAGAAAAGGTTGACGCCCTGCGTAAACCACTCCTGGGCCTCGGGGTTGGCGGTGATGGGGAAGCGCACGTTGCCGATTCCGGAGAGCCGCTCCGGGGTGGGAAGTTGTTGCGGAGCGGGGTACGGGCCGGCGGCTGCGGCCATCTGCATCTGTCCCGCGGCGGGATGCGGGGCGATCAGCCCAGGCAGAGCGAAAACGGCTGTGGCTAAGCTGGCGAACCGGCGCCGATGCCGGAGCCGAACTCCGCCGAAGCGCGCCATCATTGTAGGGTCGGCATCTGTGAGCCGTATCCGTGAGCGGGATCGTTGCGCCGGATTTTCGAGCCGGCAACCGAACCGGCCGCACTCTCCAGCCCGGTACACTAAACTATAACCATATCCGGCGCGTTGAGGACAGAAGCCGTGCGAGTTCGCAGCCGCCGCCGATCGACTGCAAAGGAAACTACCGTTTGATCGCCAGCACACTCACGAAGATCTTCGGCACCAGCAACGAGCGCGCCGTGAAGCGGCTGCTGCCGTTGGCCAAAGAGACCGCGGACCTGGAGCCGGCCATGCAGGCCCTGTCCGACGATGCGCTCCGCGCCAAGACCCAGGAATTCAAGGCCCGCCTGGCATCCCGGCTGGAGGGCATCGAGGAGGCTGAAGAGAAAAAGGCGGCGGAAAAAAGCGCCCTGGACGAGCTGCTGCCGGAGGCCTTTGCCGTCGTGCGGGAGGCCGGCCGGCGCGTCCTGCACATGCGCCATTTCGACGTCCAGGTCATCGGCGGCATGGTGCTGCACCAGGGAAAGATCGCGGAGATGAAGACCGGCGAGGGAAAGACCCTGGTGGCCACCTTGCCCTGCTACCTGAACGCCCTGGCCGGCCACGGGGTTCACGTGGTTACGGTGAACGACTACCTGGCCAAGCGCGACGCCGAATGGATGGGCAAGATTTATGAGTTCCTCGGCCTGACCGTGGGTGTCATCGTGCACGATCTGGACGATGCGCAGCGCCGCGCCGCCTACGCCGCCGACATCACCTACGGGACCAACAACGAGTTCGGCTTCGATTATCTGCGCGACAACATGAAGTTCGAGCTGGCGCATTGCGTGCAGCGCGGCCACTACTTCGCCATTGTGGACGAAGTGGACTCCATCCTGATCGACGAAGCGCGCACCCCGCTCATCATCAGCGGCCCCACCGACCAGACCACGGACAAGTACGCCCGCGTCAACCGCATCATCCCTTCGCTGGAGCAGGGCGAGGAGATCGAGCGGGGCGAGGAGAAGTTCCTCACCGGCGACTATGTGGTGGACGAGAAGCACAAGACCATCAGCGTGACCGATGAGGGCTGGGAGAAGATCGAACAGCTCCTGGGCATCGGCAACATCGCGGATGCGGAAAACTGGGATCTGAAGCACCACGTCGAGGTCGCGGTCAAGGCGCACTCCCTGTACAAGCGCGACGTGCAATACGTGGTGAAGGATGGCGAAGTCGTCATTGTGGATGAATTCACCGGCCGGCTGATGCCCGGGCGGCGCTGGAGCGACGGGCTGCACCAGGCCATCGAGGCCAAGGAAGGCGTGAACATCCGCCGCGAAGACCAGACCCTGGCGACGATTACCTTCCAGAACTATTTCCGCCTGTACCGCAAACTCGCCGGCATGACCGGGACAGCCGAAACGGAAGCGACCGAGTTCGACAACATTTACAAGCTCGAGATCGTGGTGATTCCGACCAACCGGCCGATGCTCCGCCGGGAGAATCAGGACGTCGTCTTCCGCACGGCGAAGGAAAAATACTTCGCGGTGGCCGATGAGATTGCGCAACTGAACGAGCGGGGGCAGCCGGTGCTGGTGGGCACCACATCGATTGAAAAGTCCGAGCTGCTCTCCTCCATCCTGCAGCGCCGGGGCGTGAAGCATGTGGTGCTGAACGCGAAGTATCACGAACGGGAGGCGGAGATTGTGGCTCAGGCCGGGCGTCTGGGCATGGTGACCATTTCGACCAATATGGCGGGCCGGGGCACGGACATCCTGCTGGGAGGCAATGCCGAGTTCGCCGCCAAGCAGGAGCTGTTGAAACGGGGGGCCGCGCACGCGGTGAATGCGGCGCAGGGCGCCATCAATCCCATGGCCGGCCCCGGAATGCTGCGCTTCTACTATCAGGGTCAGGAGTTCGAAACCAGGCAGGAGGTCTGGGACAAGGCCTATGCCCAGTTTGCCGCGGTGGCCGAGCGGGACCGGGGGCAGGTGATCGAAGCCGGAGGTCTGCACATCATCGGCACGGAGCGGCACGAGTCGCGCCGGGTCGATAACCAGTTGCGCGGCCGCGCCGGCCGGCAGGGAGATCCGGGCGCCTCCCGCTTCTATCTGTCGCTGGAAGACGACCTCATGCGCATCTTCGCCAAGGAGTGGGTCTCCAACCTGCTCCAGCGGCTGGGCATGGAAGAGGGAGTGCCGATCGAGTCGCGAATGATCACCAGCCGCATCGAAGCGGCGCAGAAGGCGGTGGAGGCGCAGAATTTCGAGGCGCGCAAGCACCTGCTCGAATACGACGACGTGATGAACAAGCAGCGCGAGGCGGTGTATGGGCTGCGCCATCAGCTTCTGGAGGGGCTGGACCAGAAGGAGCTCATCGTCGAGGACTACGTAGCCAACCTCCTCAGCTCGGCGATGGATGAACACGCGCCCCAGGCCGTGCACCCGGACCAGTGGGATCTGACCGGCCTGAAAGGGAAGCTGGCCTCCCAGTTCGGCCTGGATGCGGAGGCCGAAAAGTTCGACTTCGAAGCGCTCAATCGGCATGAACTCGGAGAGACCGTCTTCGAGCGCCTGCGGGAAAAGTACGAGGCGAAGGAGGCCATACTGGGCGCGCCCACCATGCGCTTCCATGAACGGATGGTGATGCTCAGCGTGCTCGACGGGCTGTGGAAAGACCATCTGCTCAACATGGACCATCTCAAGGAGGGGATCGGGCTGCGCGGCTATGGCCAGCAGGATCCGCTGGTGGCCTACAAGAAGGAATCCTTCGACATGTTTGAAGGAATGATGACGCGCTTTCAGGAAGACACGGTCCGGTATCTCTTCCTGATGCAGATTGTCGGCCCGGACGGCCTGCCGATGACCGCGGCCCCGGCGCGCAGACAGCCCGATCCGCCTCCCGTGCAGACGTTGGCCGGCGCGGCCCGTCCCGCCTCTTCCGGCAGCGTCGCCACCGCGCCTCCTCCGATTCCCGCTCCCGTCCGCGCCCCAACCACCACCATCGACGAGCTGGAGCAGGAATTCCAGCGCAAGAAAAAGCGGGAGCTGGAATTGGCCCGGCGCGCGGGATCGAACGGCGCGGCCCCCGCGGCGCAGCGGCGCTCGGGCGAAAAAATAGGCCGCAACGACCTTTGCCCCTGCGGCTCGGGCAAGAAATACAAGAAATGTCACGGCGCGGAGGCGTAGTGCGCATTCCCCGCGCATTCCCGAGGCTCACGGAATGCATGGAGGCGGGACGGCGATGCGGAGATTGCGGAAAAGGCAGATCCTTCGCTGCGCTCAGGATGACAAGGGTCCTGCGCCGGAGCTCAGCGGCGGGCCTCAGCGGAAGCTGGGAGGAATCTCCGCGAAGGTGAAGTTGACCGCCTTGCACTGCGTCCGCTCCCGCCAGGCCTCGAAGATGCGCCCATAACTCAGTTTGAGATACTGGCTTTCGCCGATTTGCAGGCTTTTCGCCGTGCGGTCGATCCAGGCGCCCGGTCCTTCCAGCTCGGCATAGGCGCCGAGCGGGGTGTCGTCCAGGACGCATTGTCCTTCGCCATCGGCCCACTCCGTTCGCCACTTTTCGTAAACGAAGACGGGGTGGAAACCCAGCGCCTGGAAGATCCTGGCCATGGCCCGGCCATCCTCCACCACGGATTCGGTTTCAATGCGGGATTTGTGGGGGCCTTCCTCGGAGACGCCCGGCGGCGCCGCCTTGTGGGTGACCACCCAGGCGCCGCCATAATGGCGGAGGCGCAGAATCTGCCGCCGGCTGCGCAGCTCCCGGTTCGGCGTGTCGAAGAGCGTATTGTGTTCGAAGGCGCGCTCGGTCATGCGCCGGAATCCCAGGAGAGGCAGCTTGCTTTCAAAGACCTCCCGATTTTCGAGACGGATTTTGATCTCTGTTTCCACAGCCTGCATAGGCGGGAGTCTATACCACCACCCCCGGCCGCGGGAAAAGGAAAGCGGTTCCAGCGCATGAAAAGGGATTGGACTGTTCCGCCGGATGAGCCCGCCCCGCGTCCTACGCTGCGGCTGACTGTCGATCCGGAGGCGCTGGATGCTCCGGCCGCGGCCGCCGCGCTGGAGCGCGCGGCGGAGATTCTGCGCTCCGGCGGCACAGTCGCATTTCCCACCGAGACGGTCTACGGGTTGGGCGCAAAGGCCCTGGACGAAGACGCGGTGCGGAAGATCTTCGCCGCCAAACGCCGTCCGGCGTGGGATCCGCTGATTGTGCATGTCTCGGATGCCGGGCAGCTCTCTCTGGTGGCGCGGGAGATTCCCGAGCGGGCCCGGCGGCTGATGGAGGCCTTCTGGCCGGGGCCGTTGACGCTGCTGCTGGAGAAGACCGCCGGAATCCCCCCGGTGGTTACGGCGGAGCGGCCCAAGGTAGGCGTGCGCCTGCCCGCGCATCCGGTGGCGCAGAGGCTGATTGCCCTGGCCGGGACGCCGGTGGCCGCGCCCAGCGCCAACTCCTTCGGCCGGACCAGCCCAACCAGCGCCAAATTTGTGCTGGAAGATCTCGACGGGAGGATCGACGCGGTGATCGACTGCGGTGAGAGCCCGGGCGGACTGGAATCGACGGTGATCGATCCCGGAGCGGAGCCGCCGGTGCTGTACCGCCCCGGGATGATCCCTCTGGCCCGGCTCGAAGAGATCTGCGGACCGATTCAGGTCCATCGGCCGGGGCGGCGCGACGGATCGGAGTCAGGAGCCCTGCCCTCTCCGGGCGTGGGGCTGAAGCATTATGCGCCGCGGGCCAAACTGATCCTGTTCGATCTGGATGCGGCCGGAATCGCGCGGGCCGTGCAACAGGCCGAGGCCGTTCGAGCCGAGGGCGCTCTGCCCGGCTTTCTGCTGCCCGAGGCGGCCGAGGCGGCCGGCCTGGAGCGCCTGGGAGCGACCTATCGCTGGGGCCGCTGGAGCGATGCGGAGGAACTGGCGCGCCGGCTGTTCGCCGGCCTTCGGGAACTGGATTCCGCCGGGGCTGCGGTCATCTTCTGCCCGCTGCCGAAGGGAGATGGAGTGGCGGAGGCGATTCGCGACCGCCTGCTCAAGGCCGCACTTTAGGCCGCGCGGCGCCCTTCAGCGCCGTCCATTTTCTCCCGACTTATAGAGATACTTGATGCAGGTTTTGTAAATCAGCACGCACCCCGAGGCGGTCCGAACTTTGATCGCATCGCGATCATACCAGTCGATGCGGCCCTCGATCCGTTCGCCGTCGTCGAGGACAATCGCCATCTCGGTATGAGCCTGTATCTGCTTTTGGAAATACAATTCCTCCGCATGGGCCGGTCCCGCGGCCGTCTCGCCCGCCTTGCGGTAAGGACGGTTCGGCGAGGCCGCCGGGTAGCGGCGCTGGGCTCTGGAGATTCTCGCCGGGATTTCCGAGAGTGGCGGCCGGATCAGCTTGCGCGGTCCAGCCGGGACAACGACGGGTATCTCGCCGGTGGCAGGCGCCGCGCTGCTTCGCGGGGCTTCCGTTTCCGGAGATGGATGGGTTGCGCCGGCCGTGCGCGCGTCTTTTGGGGCGGGAGGCAGAAAAGAAGTAGCGGATCGCTGTGGCATCGTAGGTCAGCCTATTTCTCTTGTGTGAGATGCAGATTTTGTTCGCGCGGAAGCAGGCTGCGGAACCGGGCCGCGTATCCAAAATACTTGGGCAGGATTGGGAATTACCGGAACCCCTCGTGGACGGAGTGTAACCCGGCGGATTGCGATAACGGGAGAAGAAATTATGCGGAAAAGGGACTGGGCCGCCCTTTGTTATCGTCAATATCTCTTTGACGTTTTTATAAGGTAACCACTCCCATAATTGCTCATCATCCCGAATGGGTTTTTTCGTCGGGATGGAGCCGGCGCCTGCGCCCTGCCGCGGCGCGGGGTCATGGCGCCGCGGGCTGAGGGCGTGGCCCGGGGAATCGAGCGCCTGGCGCGGCGAGCGAGCCCGGAGTTAGGAGTTATTGGATGATGCGGGCGAAGGAGGCCGGATCCAGGCTGGCCCCGCCCACCAGCGCGCCGTCGATCTCCGGCTGGCTGAGCAGAGAGGTGGCGTTATCCGGCTTGACGCTGCCCCCGTAGAGGATGCGCAACGCTTCGGCGATCGGCCGGCCGACCAGTTGAGCCACATGCGTGCGGATCATGAGATGCGCGTCGGCGGCCATGAGCGGAGTCGCGGTCTTGCCCGTCCCAATCGCCCATACCGGTTCGTAGGCGACGACCATGGGCTCCAGCTTCCCCGGCTCAATCTGGCTGATGGCCCGGCCGATCTGGCGGGAGAGCACCTCTTCGGTCTTGCCTTGTTCGCGCTCCTGCTCCGTTTCGCCGACACAGAGAATCGGAATCAGGCGTTTTTCCAGCGCCGCCGCCAGCTTGCGGTTCAAAAGCTCATCGGTTTCGCCGAAATACTGTCTCCGCTCGGAGTGCCCGATGATGACGTGCGTGACCCCGAGGGCCGAGAGCATTCCGGCCGAGATTTCTCCGGTGTATGCTCCTTCGGCGGCGAAATGCATATTCTGGGCTCCGACGTGAATCCGAGGGTGCGGGTGCGCCGGATGGGCCGAGCCTTTGATGGCCGCCAGCACCGGGGCGAGGGCTACGAAGGAGGGGCACAGAACGATCTCGTTCCGGGTGTGCCCTTCCACCAGGGGCAGAAAGGCGTGCAGGAAGCTTTCAGCCTCCGCGGGGGTTTTGTACATCTTCCAGTTTGCGGCGATGAGAGGCTTGCGCATGAGGGCTCGATTGTCGCTCCGTCGAGGATGGCGCCTTTGGAAAAGGGCGCGGGGAACCGCGCCTGCGGTTTCTACGCGTATTCCAGTTGATTGTAAAGCATGGAAAGCATGCGCCTTCGGCGCCGGCGTCAGGCGGCCGAAGCGCCGTCCCCGGCCTCCGTCAGCGCGGCCACTCCGGGCAGCGCCTTGCCTTCGAGAAACTCCAGCGACGCGCCGCCCCCGGTGGAGATGTGCTTGATGTGAGCGGCGACGCCGGACTGCCGGATGGCGGAAACGGAATCTCCGCCGCCGACGACGCTGAGCGCCGCCTGGTTTTCGGCGACTGCGGCGGCGATCCGCATGGTTCCATTGGCGAAGGCCGGCATCTCGAAGACTCCCATGGGGCCGTTCCAGACAATCGTCCGGGCGCCGGCAATCTCGCGGGTGAAAAGCTCCACCGTCGCCGGACCGATATCCAGACCCATCCAGCCCGGGGGCACCGGCTCCGTTCCCGAAATAAGCCTGGTCTTGGCGTCGCGGGCAAACCGGTCGGCCACCACATGATCCACCGGCAGCAGAAAGCGGACGCCGCGTTGTTCCGCGGAGGACAGGGCCGCCCTCGCCACGTCCAGCTTATCGGCCTCCAGCAGGGAGCCGCCAATCTCCTGGCCTTTCGCTTTCAGGAAGGTGTAGGCCATGCCACCGCCGATCAGCAGGGCGTCCACCTTGCGCAGCAGATTGTCGATGACCCCTATTTTGTCCGAGACCTTGGCCCCGCCGAGAATCGCAACGAACGGCTTCTCCGGGGATTGCAGCGCCTTGCCCAGAAAGGTCAATTCCTTTTCCATCAGCAGGCCCGCCGCGGCGGCGGGAACAAAATGAGTGATGCCCTCGGTCGAAGCATGGGCGCGGTGGGCGCTGCCGAAGGCGTCGTTGGCGTAGATCTCGCACAGCCCGGCCAGTTCGCGCGAGAAGCCGGGATCGTTGGCCTCCTCTTCCGGATGGAAGCGCAGATTCTCCAGCAGCAGGATCTGCCCGGACTCGAGCTGCTGCGACATCTCTCTGGCTACCTCGCCGACGCAGTCGGGCGAGAAGGCCACATTGACCGACTGCCCCAGGGCGCGGTCGAGCAAAGCCCGCAGCCGGTCGACCACCGGGCGCAGGCTGTATTTCGCAACGGGCTTGCCCTTGGGCCGCCCCAGATGGGAGGCCAGGATGAGTTTGGCGTGGCGCCGCAGCGCGAATTCCAAGGTCGGCAGAGTCTCACGGATCCGCGTGTCGTCGAGAATCTCGGAGCCATCCTCCGAGAGCGGGACGTTGAAATCTACGCGCAGGAAGAGACGCTTGTCCTTGAGGTCCAGAGATCGAATTGAGAGTTTGCTCATAGGTTTCTCATGGGGAGCCGCAGCCAGCCGAGCGCCGCGGGTTTTGGAGAAGGGAGTGCGCTGCCGGGATTTGCCGTGGATCGGACGGCGGCGCCGCGCGAGATTTCCCTCCCGGTCACTTCGCGCGGCCGGCCGTTTCCGTTTGACGCTTCGAGCGCAGCGGGCTATAACCCCTTGGCGGCCAGATAGAGAATCAGATCGCGGACGCGGTTGGAATATCCCCACTCATTGTCGTACCAGCAGATCACTTTGCCGGTCGTGCCGCCGACCACCTTGGTCAGCAGGCTGTCCACCACCGAGGAGAGCGGATTGCCTTTGAAGTCGCTGGAGACCAGCTCGTTGGTCTCGTAGCCGAGGATGCCTTTCAGCGGCCCCGCCGCCGCCGTCTGGAGCGCGGCGTTGACGGATTCGACGGTCATCGGCTTTTCCGATACGAAGGTGAGGTCCACGATCGAGACATTCGGGGTGGGAACCCGGATGGCGAATCCGTCCAGCTTGCCCTTCAGCTCCGGAATCACCAGATGCAGGGCCTTGGCCGCCCCGGTTGAGGTGGGAATCATGGACAGCGTGGCGGCGCGGGCGCGGCGCAGATCCTTGTGCGGCATGTCCTGCAGACGCTGGTCGGCGGTGTAGGCGTGAACCGTGGTCATCAGGCCGTGCTTGACACCGACGGTGTCCTGCAGCACGCGCGCGAC
>JAJYZK010000078.1 GCA_021799945.1 Acidobacteriota bacterium | reverse complement strand
GAGGGGAGAGCGTGGCGTCCAGAGTCATGGGTTGCTGCGGATCGCGCTGGAGGTACATGCCGGCGTAGTTGTCGATATCCGCCTCGGTAATCGCCACCCAGCCGACCCCGGGAACATGCGAAAGCAGGGGCAGGGCCACCAGCCACTCGGGATGCAGACCGCTGATGTGCCGGGTCTGATACTCGTCCGCGTAGGAGCTCTGGAAGCCGCTCAACACCAGCGGATACGTCACCGCGTCCTTCGCGAAATGAAATTCCGTCCGCTCCCTGGCGATGTCGAAGCTGGTGAAGAGGCTTTGCTGGGGCAGCAGATAGCGGAAGGCCACCCCGTCATTGAAGACCCGAACCTCGACCGACATCTTGCGCAGCGCGCCGGAGCTCTCCTCCAGATCCACCCGCGCCCAGTTGCAATGGTTGCGGGCGCTGCTGGATTTGCCCGCGAGCACGGCGTAGGTGTCGTCGGTCTGGCCGTAGACGGCGCTCACCTTGTGCACCGACGGCCCCAGGGGCGGTTGCCCGTCAATATCCAAGCCCAGCGCCGAATTCTCGATCAGGGGCTTTCCCCGGTAGTCGACCGAATAGCGGAGCGTGGCGGGCTGCGCTGGGGCGGAGACATCCTCCGGACCGGAAAGCACGAATTCGATCTGTCCAT
Source organism: Acidobacteriota bacterium (assembly GCA_021799945.1). Lineage (GTDB taxonomy): Bacteria > Acidobacteriota > Terriglobia > Terriglobales > Acidobacteriaceae > PALSA-350. The sequence continues at coordinate 9,603 of JAJYZK010000078.1, read as the reverse complement.
CCGGCGAGGTGACGTGCACCGGATGCACCGGAGCGTTTTGCGCCGCGGCCGAAAGCGCGGCGGCGGGCGCGAGCCAAAGCAGAAATTTGCGTGCAGCAAGCATTCGTTTTCCCCGGGGCGCAGTCTTGGGATACGGTTCCAAGCCCGGATGATTGTAACGCACAGAAACGATGGCGCCATCCCGGGCCTTCGGCTTGCTAGTCTGCGTTTTTGGGGGAGCGGCGGGGTCGCCAACGGGAGAGCGGGTCCGCGGAATGGCGCCCTGACGGCCGGGCGCCATTCCGGTTCCCGAGACCGCCGTTAGTCGTAGTACTCCAGGCCCAGGTGGGTAATCAGATCCTCGCCGCCGATATGGCGCAGGGTGTTCTTGAGCTTCATCGACTGGATGAAGAGGTCGTGCTCCGGATAGAGTCCCACCGGCGTCATCGGGGATTTGAAGTAAAAGCTGAGCCACTCCTGGATGCCCAGCTCTTTCAGGTCCGCGGTGCGCGCCGCCAGGTCCAGAAACAGGATGAGATCGAGCGCGATCGGCGCGGCGAGAATGGAGTCGCGGCACAGAAAATCCACCTTGATCTGCATCGGATAGCCGAGCCATCCGAAGATATCGATATTGTCCCAGCCCTCCTTGTTGTCCCCCCGCGGCGGGTAATAGTTGATTCTTACCTTGTGGTAAATGTCCTTGTAGAGCTGAGGATAGAGTTCGGGCTGCAGGATGTAATCGAGGACGCCCAGCTTGGATTCCTCCTTGGTTTTGAAGGATTCCGGATCGTCCAGCACTTCGCCGTCGCGGTTGCCCAGGATATTGGTCGAGTACCAGCCGCTCACGCCCAGCATGCGGGCCTTGAAGGCGGGCGCCAGCACGGTCTTCATGAAGGTCTGCCCGGTCTTGAAGTCTTTGCCGCAGATGGGCGCCGCGTTCCGGCGTGAGAGATCCTGCATGACCGGAAGATCGACCGTCAGGTTGGGCGCCCCGTTGGCGAAGGGAACGCCTTCCTTCAACGCGGCATACGCGTAGATCATCGACGGCGCGATGTTCGGGTCATTGTCATCGAGACCCTTTTCAAAGGCTTCGACGGTCTGGTGGACAGCCGTGGGGACCAGGAAGATCTCCGTCGATCCGCACCAGATCATCACCTGGCGCTCGGTCGATCTCTTGACCGACTGAATATCCGCCCGCAGTTGCTCGGCCAGATCGCGCTTGCTTGCCCCTTTCTTCACATTGCCGCCGCTCAGCCGCTTCACATAGCGCTGGTCGAAGGCCGCGGGCATCGGCCGGATGCCTTCCAGAAATGGCCGGATGCGCTCCAACTGCGCGCCTTCCAGCACGCGCGCAGTCTGCGCCGCCTGATACATGTCCTGCTCGAAGATATCCCAGCCCGTAAAGCAGAGATCTTCCAGTTTGGCCAGCGGGACAAAGTCCCGGATGAGCGGGGTGCGCGACTCGGTGCGCTTGCCCAGCCGGATGGTTCCCATTTGGGTCAGGGAACCCACCGCCGGAGCGATTCCTTTGCGAACCGCTTCGACGCCGGCGATCAGTGTGGTGGCGACGGCGCCCATGCCGGGAATCATGACTCCCAGTTTTCCTTTTGCGGGCTCGATCTGCGGCCCGGTCGCCGGGCCGCCATTTTTCGAAATTGCCATTTCGTGCTGCTCCGTCCTCTATCAGATGGGGTTAGCGCCGCAGATTCCTGGCCGCGGAACAGGCGTCTCGCCGGCGCTCTGAGGAGGGAAATATGCGGCCGCTTCAGTCTCCGCCGTTCTACGCGGCCTTGGCAACGGCCCCAGGTCAGAATGCAGGAAAACCCGGCCTAACGGCAGCCAGCGGGACCGGGTGGAAACGGTCCCGCCGACGGAAACTACGCTGCCGCCGCGTTCGCCGCACCGGCGCGACCCACAGAGTCTCCTTACGCCGGCTCGGCGCGGGCCCCGACGCGCTGCCTCCAATGGGTCCACAGGAACCAGAGAATCCCCACCGCCAGCACGGCTTCCACACCCAGATGGAAGCGGTGAAACAGCTCTCGGAAGCGGAGATCGCTGTCCCAGCGCTGTCCAAGCCGCATACCCACGTAAGCCAGCCCGAAGCACCAGGGCCAGGAGCCGAGAAATGTATAGATATGGAAGCGAAGCTGCGGCATGCGGGCGATCCCGGCGGGAAGGGCGATGAAGGTTCGCGCCACCGGCAGCAGGCGGGCCGCAAATACGGTGATCGACCCATACTTCTCGAAAAAGCGGGTCGTCCTGTCCAGATCGCGCCGGCTCAGCAGAACATATCCGCCAAAGCGCTCCACCACCGGGCGGCCGCCGTGGGCGCCGATCCAGTAGGCGACCGCAGAGCCCAGATTGCACCCGATCGCTCCGGCTGTCGCGGCCCACAGCAACTGGAATCGTCCCACATGCGCAAGATAGCCGGCGAACGGCATGATGATCTCCGACGGCAGGGGTATGCAGGCAGACTCGATGCCCATCAGCAGAGCCACTCCCAGATATCCCGTGGACGAGATCGTGGCGACGATGAAGTGGGCGGCGACAACCAGAATCTTCTCGCTCATTCCGTCGAAGTATAGAACACGCGCCATGGCGAGCCCTTCGCCGGCATCGCGCCGTGGCGGCGCCGGCCATCCGGCTGCTACCATGGGGATGGCTGAATGCTCGTTGAAAGACCCGCCCATGCGGCGACCCGGGCGCCGGATCCTGAACCCTGACGAAAACCCTTCTGCGCATGGCGGGGCTGTCTCCGGTCGGCGAATCCGTCATTCAGCAGGCAACGGGAGGAACGGACCATGACGGAGATGGCGACGGAATCCGCGGCGGCCAGGCCCCATACCGAACAGAATGGCGGCGCGCACGCCGCTCCTCAGGCCCGGCCGGCCGAGGGCGCGGAAAAGCAGATCCAGCGGCAGACGGTCGGATTCACCTTTTTCAAGGTGCTGCCGGAATGGCGGCGCCTGCCGGTGGCGGAGCGCGCGGCGCACCGCCAGGCCTTCGCCGAGGTGGTGAAGCGATGGAACCAGCCCGGCCGGCTGCTGACCCTCACCTATTCCACCGTCGGCCTTCGCCCGGACTGCGATATGGTTCTCTGGCGCATCTGCTATACCCCGGAGGACCTGAACCGCATGACGGCCGAGCTGCTGGCCACGCCGCTCGGCGGCTATCTTCAGACCGCCTACAACTACCTGGCCATGACCAAGCGCTCGCAGTACCTCATCGGTCACGAGCACGAAGGCCAGCACGATTCGCGCGGCTCGATTCGGCCCGGCGGTCAGAAATATATCTTTATCTATCCTTTCTGGAAGACCCGGGCCTGGTACCTGCTGCCCGCCGAGGAGCGGCAGCGGCTGATGAACGAACACATCCGGGTCGGGCACCTCTACCCCCGCGTCAAGCTGAACACGACCTACTCCTTCGGCATCGACGATCAGGAGTTCGTGGTCGCCTTCGAGACCAATTTTCCCGAGGATTTTCTGGATCTGGTGCAGCGCCTGCGGGAAACGGAGATTAGCCCCTACACGCTGAAGGACACGCCCATCTTTACCTGCATCCGGATGGCGCCGGAGGAGATGCTGGAGAGGCTGGGTTAACTGCGGTGACGCCCAAGAAGGCTGCTCCCGGCAAGTCCGCCCCCCGCAAGACCGCCGCAAAAGAACCTGTGGCAAAGAGCCGGCCCGCCGGGAATCCCCGCGCGCCGGCCCGCATCTCCGCCATCCTCGACCGGCTGCAGCAGGCCTACCCCAACGCCGAGTGCGCGCTGCTGCACCGGAATGCCTGGGAGCTTCTGGTGGCGACCATCCTTTCCGCGCAATGCACGGATGCCCGGGTGAACCAGGTCACTCCCGGTCTATTTGAGAAATTCCCCACCCCGGCCGATCTCGCTCGCGCATCCCTGCCGGCCATCGAGCGCGAGATTCGATCCACAGGCTTCTTTCACAACAAAGCCAAGTCGCTGAGCGGCGCGGCCCGCATGCTGGTGCAGGACTTCGGCGGCGAGACGCCCCGGACCATGGAGGAGCTGCTGCGCCTTCCGGGCGTGGCCCGCAAAACGGCGAATGTGGTGCTCGGCGTGGCCTTTGGCGTGGCTTCGGGAATTGTCGTCGATACGCACGTGCTGCGTATTTCGCAGCGCCTGGAGCTCACCACCCAGAGCCAGCCCGTCGCCGTGGAGCGGGAGCTGCAGGCGGTGATCCCTCAGCCTCGCTGGATCGCCTTTTCCCACGAAGTCATTCACCACGGGCGCCAGGTTTGCGTCGCCCGCAAGCCAAGGTGCGCGGACTGCACGCTGGAAACCCTTTGCCGCTCCCGGGACAAGACCTGGAGTTCGCGCTGAGCCGCCGGGAAGCCCGTGCAGCGCCCGCGCGATTGATCTGACCGCTCCTATTGCACTGCCCCTATTGAACGGATTGAACTGATCGGTCCGGCGCGGCGACTATGCGCACCGGACCGAGAATGCCCGAGGGAAGCGGCTGCAGGCGATCCATGTTCTGCGGGGAAAAGCGCCGCCCATACCGGCTGTATAGGAGCCGGTAGTCGGGAGCGGCCCGGCCCGCGAGCGAGTTGATGGCCAGGTTCCCTACGAGAATCGTGATCCGGTTGCGCCCCGGTTTCAGCAGCCTTCCAATCTCGACCCGGTAGGGCGGCCGCCAGACCGAGCCCGCCGGCGAGCCGTTGACGAAGACCAGCGCCGCCTCCCGGACGGGACTCTCCAGCCACGCGCGCATGCCGTCGCGCATCCGGCTGTCGGGCGCAACCGCGGTTCCCGGCCCGAAGTCCAGGTCAAGCTCCCAGCCATGTTTTCGGGCGCCCTCCAGATACCCGGCCGGCAGGTCGAGCTCCCTGGCATAGGAAGCCTGGCCGGAATAGAACCGGGTCGCCGCATCGTCCGTCCAGGAGTGCAGGGTCTGCATCGTGGCGGAGTGGGAGATGCCGTCGAAGGAGACGCTCCATCCCCGACTCAGGTCGAGCGGGGCAGGAGGCTGGCCGGCCGCCCGTGCGGATTGCTCCCCCCTTGGTTGCGCTTGGCCTGCCGTCAACACAAAAACCTTCGATTCATAGGGATCGAGCGCCAGCGCCATGCTCGATCCGTAGCCCACCGGCGCCGTGGCGCCGGAAAATGGATCCCATTCTTCAATCCGCCGGCCCGGCAGGCGAAAGACGGCCTCCGTATGCACCGCCTGATTGCCGGTATTGGCAAGAAAATACAGGTCGGCATCCGGGGAGATGCGGCGATGCACGAAGCCGACGGCCGGGGTCGGCGCGGAAAAGGCGACGTCCGGTTTGCGCAGCCCGCGCAGCAGGCCGGTGAGCTGTGTCTCGTCGGCGAGAAAATGGCCCGGACCGCCGGATTGGAATAACTCGCGTGTGATTCTCTGCACCTCCTGCGTGTCCCCCGGGGGCGTCTTGAAGCCGGGTGCGCGGGAGGGCAGCCTGCGCAAGGCGATCACCTGGCCGCCGCCCCTGGCGTACGCTTCGATCGCCCGATAGGTGGATGCGGGAATGCGTTCGATGCCGGGCAGCACCAGAATCGGGTAGGGAATGCCCCCGGAGGCCATCCTGCCGCCGATCAGACCGGAGTCCACGTAATCGAAGTTCATTCCGGCGTCCAGGATCCGCGAAGATACGCCGTCACCGATGCGCGCCGCAATGGTGTCGCTGGATTCCACAGCGCCGGCCCGGGAATTCGCCCACGCATCTTCCGTCGGCAGCATCAGGGCCACATCGCTCACCGGGGATCCCTGGCGGAGCAGATAACTGATTCTCCGCATGTATCGGGTCACATCCGGCATCACGATCCACCAGGGATTGTGATCGTTCAGCGCCCCGGCGGCGTAAAAGGCCCAGCCCGGATTTCCGGCGGAAGGCGGGGAATACGGCCATCCGTGACCGATCAACTGATTCGATCCTTCCAGAAAGTCCACGTCCGCTTCCGCCTTCAGGTCCAGGGGAGTCGAGCGAAATGCGCCGAAGTGCGTCCAGGTGAAGGATTCCGAAGAGGTCACGCGCTGTCCCAGCACATGGTTGGCCGAAGCCGCCCACTTCAGAGGCGAATACCCGCGCCAGTTTGCATGTTCGCCCTCCGGCAGATCCACGAAGGCATTGCTGGAAAGAATCGTCGCCGGAGGGCCGTAGGCCTGCGCCCGCAGCCGGACGCCGTGGGCGTGCGACCAGGACTGAATCTGCGCGAAATAATTCCGATCGAGAAGCTCGCTCAGCGTCCGCGCCCAGTCATAGCGGATCTCCGGAGCATCCGGTCCCGTATTCTCCACCAGCGCGGGAAGATGGGGGATGAGGTCGTAGCCGCGGAGTTTTTCAAATTCCGCGGGCAGATCCGGGGTCCAATCGGCGCCGTATACCTCCAGGCTGTCGCTGAAAACGGCGTACGGGAGCGAACCCTGAACGCCGCGCAGCAGAGGATCCCCCACATGCTCCAGATAGGCGGCGACGGCTGCGCGATCCAGATGGTCCACCACAAATCCCTCGGCCCCGACCGAAGGACGCTTCACCATCATCCCCGTCCTGCTGGAGAGAAAGAAGGCCAGAGTTTCCGGCTGGGCGGCGGCCTGCGGCAGGGGAAAACGTCCGGCGCGAAGCTCCGCCCCTTGAAGGGGCAGAATCTGCCGCGCAAGCGCGGTTCCCGCGCTCGGCGGCTCCACGGAGGGTTCAAGAAAGGCGGCCAGTAGCTTCTCTCCAGCCTCCATGGCCGGAAGGGGCGCGGATGCGCTCCCAGCGGGAACCACAGTCCGGACCACTCGCAGCGCACTCGACGCCTGGGTTACGGGAACGCTGGGACCGCCGTAGGGCCAGCCGCTGGCCAGGGTGAGATCGAACCGCAGACCAAGCCGGGCCGCCGTCTGCGCGGTGAAATGCAGGTCGTCCAGAAACGGCGCGGACAGGTAAGGCAGGTTCGCCAGTCCCTTCTCCGGATCGTCGAGCGTGAGCGGATACGTAGACTGCACCTCGAACCCGCCGATGCCCGCGGCCCGCATGGCCTCCATTTCGCGCGCCAGCTCGGACTTTACGACGGCCGGGCCGAACCACCACCAGCGCATCAGGATCCGGCAGTCGTCCGGCGGGCTGCGGAAGCCCGCACGCAGCGCTTCCACCGAATGGTCAGGAGAAGTTGCCGGCGCCGCCGCTTCCGGACTGGCTGGCAGCCGCGAAGCGGGCAGGGTCAGCAGAATGGCGCCGCCGCACGCCGCAATCATTCTCCAACTGCGGATTCCACGCCGGGATCCGTCCCGCGGGATCGCCCTGTCTTCCATTCCTACCTCCGCGGTGCGCGGCGCCGGTCACGACCCGAATCCGGTTGCGGCGCGGGCGGAGTTCCTCTCGTTGAACAGGCCCGCGAACCCGTTAGACGGCGGAGACAGCCGGCGGACGATCTTCAATCTCCTCGGTCCGGGGATTCCAGTAAAGTCTCTTCCCGCTCCAGTACGACTGGGCCGCCATGATCACTACGATGGCGTGGGAAAAACCGTGATCCACATTGGCGTTGGGGTCGCTTCGCGTCTGCATGGCCCGCAGCCAGTGCATCAGGTGGTTGGCGTCGTCGTCATCCGGCCCCAGCGAATCGGGTGGCGGGGCGCCGGGGACTTGGATCACATTGGCCCGCTCCCGGGGCGAGGGCGCGATGGGCGTGTTGCGATAAACCGGGCCGGATTCGGAGGGATCGTACTCAGCCCGGCCGCCTTCGTCGCTCACCTCAAAGAGCGATGCGCCTTCGCCGCCGTAGTTCGCAATGGTCCCGTTTCTGCCCATGATCCTCGAAAAACTCCGGTAACTGTTACTGAAGATGGTCTTGTAGGTATAGAGAAATCCCTTGGGATACGTGACCGCGGCGATACAGGCGTCCGGATTCTGCCGCCCGTCCTTCCAGGTGAACACTCCTCCCGTCGCCATGACGCTCTCGGGATAGGTGGAATCCGTCCAGAGATGGACCAGATCGCTCCCGTGGCTCAACCACTGGTCGAAGATCCCGGAGGAGAAGTCCTTGTAAAGGCGGAACTCCAGATAGACGTGGGGGTCGAAGGGCCGGTACGGCTTGCCCAAAAGCCACCGGCTCCAATCCGTATCCTCCTCGCGAAGCTGGGACTGCCGGCCGTACAGCCACTCCTTCCACTGCATGTGTTCGTCCTTCAACATCTCCGGCGTCACGCCGGTATCCCAGGGCACAAAGCGCCAGCGTTCCTCGTTCACGTTCCATTCCTGTTCGATGTGCACCACGTCGCCGATGCGGCCCGAGCGGATCAGATCGCGGACGGCCAACTGGTAGGGCTGGCTGCGATGCTGCGAGCCCATCTGCACCACCTGCCTGCTCTCCCGCACCGCGGCCCGGGCCTCCTTGGCCTCGGCGAGCACATTGGCGAAGGGTCTCTCCACATAGCAGTCCTTGCCCGCGCGCACCACCTCGACGCAGAGCTTGGCATGCTGAAAATCGCCGGTGGCGATCATCACCCCGTCGATATCCTTACGGGCGAGCATGTCTTCGGAGTACTTGTAGGACTGCGGCTCGAGGTTGAAGACCCGCTTTACCTGGGCCGCGCGCCGCTCTCGCGCCAGACTCCAGATGTCGCAGACCGCAACGGTCTCCACCGGCATCTGCCGGGAAGCCAGCGAGACCATGTGGACGTGCCCTTCGCTCCGGCCGCCGCATCCGAGCTGGGCAAGCCGGATGCGGCTGTTGGCGCCCGCAATCCGCGCATAGGATTTTGCGTCCATGCCCGCGGCCGCCAGAACGCTCCCAGCCCGCTTTACGAAGGTCCGCCGGTCGATGCCGTCGATTCCCATTTTGTCCATACTCCCTCCCAACCCGGCTCGCGAGATATCCCCGTCATCCACGCTCGGCTCCCACCAGAGGGCGGCGCCTCTTTTCCGCCATGGAAGCGATCGGCTGGCACGACTCCCTCTTCACGCATTCGGTCGGGATGGTCGCGTGCTGCGGCGCCAGCCCGGGATTCGCGATGCGGTTCAGAACCAGCTCCACCAGTTTCTTGCCGAGTTGCTGGGGAAACTCCCGCGTGGTCGTCAGCGGGGGATGGAGCAATGGACCGACGGTGTCGTTGCACCCCGCGACGCTGACATCCTCCGGAATCCGAAGCCCGATATCCCGCACCGCCTTGTACACGCCGTGCGCGGTGGGATCGTTGCCGGCGAGAATCGCCGTCGCCGCCGGGCCCTGGGCCAGGAGCGTCTTCGCGCCCAGATACCCGCTCTCAATGTCGTCTTCCGTGTCTGTGCTGCTCGAGCGCGTTTCCAGGCCGGCCTCGGCCATGCCGCGGCGATAGCCCTCGTAACACCGCTGAAACCATGGCAGCCGGATATTGGCGACGAAACCGATCCGGCGATGCCCCAGACTCAGCAGGTGCCGGGTCATTTCGTATCCGCCCCGGACATCGTCGGAAAAAACCGCGTCGTAATCTTTCAGCACGGAGGCTTCGCCGAGCATGTTGTTGCCCAGCACGGCAAAGGTGATGCCGCGGTGGGCCAGCAGCTCCAGCAGATTGCCGGAATTGGTTCCCGCCAGGATCACGGCCCGCACCACGTCCCGGCGCTGCACCACCTTGGGCAGATTCAGCTCCTTCCACGGCGCGTTCTGTTGATACTTGAAACAAA
>JAJYZK010000077.1 GCA_021799945.1 Acidobacteriota bacterium | reverse complement strand
CCCGCCCTTGATCGCCGCGCGGTCGGTAATCGCTCACGAGCTGGAAGTCGGTGGACATTTTCGATGCGAGAACCCTGAGGGCGCGGCGGAGCGGGTTAATTTCTCCACATCGCGAGGCCCTGACGGCGCTGTCCCGACCAGCGCTCCGGCTCCGCGTTCCCGACGCCGGAAGAAGAGCCGCACAGGACCGCCGGCGAGCGAATCGAATATCTCGATTATATGGAGGCCTCTTGTGGATGCGAAACTGGCTGAAGACAGGGTGTGCGCGCTTACGGATCAGGACAGAGCAGCGGAGGACAGAGAAGCCCCAGCGCCTCCAGCCACGCGGCGGGGGAATCCGCCATGCAATCCGGCCGAGCGGCCTCCAGAGTGTGTGGCGCCAGGCCGTACGCGCAGCCGATGCTCCATGCGCCGGCAGCCCGCGCCGTAAGAATATCCACCCCGGAATCCCCGATCATCACCGTCTCCTCGGGCTCCGCGCCGGCCTCCCGCATCAGGGTCAGCAGGCCCTCCGGGTCGGGCTTTTTGGTGGGGAAGCTGTTGCCGCCATAAATGCGAAAGAAGAACGGGGTGAGGCCCAGGGCGTCGCAGATCGCCCGTGAGGGATGCATCGGCTTGTTGGTGAGCACCGCCATCGCAAGCTGGCCGCCGCCGGGCGCCTGGCGCAGGGCGCGAAGAGCCTCGAACACGCCGGAGTAGACGTAGGTCCGGTCCAGCTTGTGCTCCCGATAATAGTTCAGAAAAAACTCGATCGCCTCTTCCGGCGCCGGGGCGGACTCCGCCCCGCCGATGGCGCGGCCCACCAGAGCCGCAACCCCATCCCCGATGTAGGTCGCTATCACCGAATTTGGAAGCTGCGGCAGCCCGAAATGGCGCAGCATGGCGTTGACCGAGGCGCAGAGGTCGGCCACCGAATCGATCAGAGTGCCGTCGAGATCGAAGGCCAACAGCCGAAGCCGCGCCGGCGCAGTAGAGCGGAAGACCCGGGTCATTCCTCTACTCTAGTCGAGGACTCAAGAAGGAAGTCGCAAGACGGACGATGCGGACGGGCGCACGCCCGTCCTTTGTGGAGAATGTCCGACCCGGGATAGAGGATCCGGCGCCTCGTTCGTTGCTTTGGCGCTTCCCTGCTTCGCCGCGCATGGGATCCGGCGCCTCGGCAAGTCGGAGCGGTTCTCCCTCAATCGGGCTCAGGCAGCATCCACCCGTTGCGCGTAAGCTCCAGCGTGTCGCTGCCCTCGGGATGGCTCGACGTCGCTTTCGCCAGCGCCGGAAAAGCGCTCTTCATCTCATCGGAGTCCGCCCACGGAGGCAGGTCCATCAGCCTGTACCCGTAGTTGACCCGGGACACCGTCTTCCCTGCGATGGCGGCCGGCGGCGTGAAGTTCTCGATCTCCGTAACCACGCGATGTCCATAACAGAACCGGCTGCCGGTGCGGGCCCCGAATGCGGTGAGCGAATAGTGCTTCACCCCCAGGCTCTTCTCCTCCACCATCTCCAGCAAGCCGGCTTTCGCCAGCGCATCCAGCCCTCGAATATTCGGGCCGGACGGGGCGGCGCCGGCCTGCGCGGCCGGGGCCTCGGCCGCCCCGCCGGTCTTCAGATCCGCCTCGTAAGGAAAGCGCAGCGCACTCGGAAAGAGGCAGTCGTCATGGTCGCTATAGTAGGTGTTCAAGGCCAGGGTGAAGTTCTTGTCCGAGGCCTCCGTGGACGGGCCGCAGGCGTTCAAACAGCCGAGAAGCAACACGGCCGGAATGGCGAGAATCCCCCGCCTTCGGCGCGCCGATCCGCTCGTAAGGATGCTGGAGAAGACTGAGAATCGATTCTGGAACGCCATCGCTTGCATTCTCCTTCGAGATTTTGCGAGATTTGGCCATCGATGCATTGTGCTCCTTCCGCGCGCCGACGTCTCCAGATTTTTGCCGTCGGGAAAGAGAGGAAAGACAGGAACAGGGGAACAACGGGGCTATCGGCGACCGGCCGCCGAGCTTCCGCGCTTCCGCGCGATTTTCAACAAGCTCCGGGTGATACGGTGATCGATGCATGGCTCAGCGGGTTGTTCTGATCACCGGCGCCTCTTCCGGCATCGGATTGGCATGTGGCAAGCATCTGGCCGAGCGCGGATTCCGCGTGTACGGAACCTCGCGCCGCGGCGAAGCCGGGACGCCCGCGCCGCTGCCCCAGGCGATGACCATGATCCCGATGGACGTCACCAGCGAACCCTCGGTGAACGACGCCGTTCGCGAGGTCGCGTCGCGCGAAGGCCGGCTGGACATCGTCGTGAACAACGCCGGATTCGGCTACGCGGGTCCCGTGGAATTCTCGACGGCGGAGGAGGCGCGAAGGCAGTTCGACGTCAATGTTTTCGGCGTACTTCGGGTCTGCCGCGCCGCGCTGCCAATCATGCGGGCGCAGCGGGCCGGTTACATCGTCAATATCGGCTCCATCGCCGGAGTCATCGCCGTTCCCTTTCAGGGGCTCTACAGCGCCTCGAAATTCGCCCTCGAAGGACTGAGCGAAGCCCTGCGGCTGGAGGCGTCGCCCTTCGGCGTGCGCGTGACGATTCTCGAGCCCGGCGACTTCAGGACGGCGTTTACCGCGAACCGCCGGAGGACGGAGGAGATCGGGGAATGCTATCGGACCACCTGCGAGGCTGCACTCGAGCGCATGGCGCAGGACGAGCAGCATGGACGGTCCCCGCTGCCGGTGGCCCGCCTGGTTTTGAAGATCGTCAATACCCCCGCGCCCCGGCTGCGGTACACAGCCGGCCCGGCGGAACAGCGCGCCGCGGTATGGTGCAATCGTTGGCTGCCCAATGGAATCGTGGAGCGTGGCCTGCGCGCGTATTACCGCCTGGGAGGCGGCTGACCCCCGCGCCTTATCTCTTCTGAAAATCCGGCGAGCCGAGCAGCAGCCCCGCGATCCAGGCGGCCTGCGGGTCGGCGGGAGCGGGAACAGCCGAAGAAGACCCGGCGGAGCCCGCGAATGCCGATCCCGGCAAAGCGAAGCGCCGAGAACTTCCCGGCGCCGACAGATCTTCCCTGTCCGCCATCGCCGCGCCGGACTGTTCCGCTTCAGCCTGGGCCAGGATCGCCTGCCGCGTCCGGCGACCCGGCGCGACCTCCAGCAGCGTCTCTTCGAGCCGTGCGGCCTTGCCGGCCGCGGACAGCTCGTCCGGGCCGGCGATCCGCATCTGTTCATCGAAGTCGACGAGGACGCCGAGCCGGTTCGCGGCCAGCTCCAGCGCGATGTTCATGCGGCTGAGCAGATCCCCCGCATTGAGCCATGCCGCCCCGGTCCACGGGTAGCCATTCGGAGCCTGGCATCCGTAGAATGGCATCCCCAACTCGTCCATTGCATGCAGAACAGAAGCGGGATCCCGCACTTCGCCCCCCGTCGCGCGCACAGCGGATAACACAAACTCTTCGGGCGTCTTTACCTGCGAATGGTAGTCCTTCCGGGACCAGAACTCCCGGGATGCGAACAGCGTCCCCAGCACCTCGCGGATATCCCCGTCGGTGTGAAGGTAAGTCGCCGTCATGCGGGCGACCAGCTTCGGCGGCGGATCGCCGCCGACGAAGCGCTGCGCAAGCTCTCGCGAAAGATGCCGCGCCGTGGCCGGGCTGGCGGCCAGCAGATGCAGCACTTCGAGTCCCTCGTTCTGGCCTTGCTCCGCGATCTCGCGGCCGAGAACGTACTTGGGACCCGGCTGGTGACGCTGCGGAACGAAAAGGAAGCCTCCGCCCTGCCGCGGATCGGCGATCGTCCACCCGCTGAAGACCTTGGCTACTTCAATCACATCCTTCTGCGTGTATCCGCCGTCCACCCCCAGCGTTTGCAGCTCCATCAATTCCCGGGCATAGTTTTCATTCAAACCGAGCTCTCTTCTTCGCCCCGGCGGGGCCTGCCGCGCGCGCTGCGCTGCGGGAGAGTCGGGCCCGATACTGGACTGGTTATCCAAATAGAACAGCATGGCCGGGCTCTCCGCCGTAGCCACCAGCAGGTCCTCGAATCGGCCGAGGGCCCGGGGAGCGATCGCGGTTTGCCAGTAGTCCACGAGATACCAGGCGGCGAATGGCCCTTTTTTCAGGTAGACATTGAAGTGGTTCAGCCAGAAGTCCGTCATCACCGCGGCCAGCTCCCGCCGGCTGTAGAGGTCGGTGAGCAGGCGGGAATCCAGCAGTTCTCCGGTCACCACCATTTCCGGGTTGACCAGCGCCAGCGCGGTCTCCCGCTGCCGCGGCGTCATGCCGGCCGTCAATTCGCTGCGCTGCCGGGCGTTGAGGCCGCGGAGGAAGCCGCGAAGCCGTTCCGGCGTGAGGCCTTCCAGACGAGCGAGCCGCTCGCCCGGAGGCAGGGCGGGAATCTGCGCCATGGCCCCGCCCGCGTCGCCGGCCGGTCCCTGCAACGGCTGTTTCCCCTGCCTTGTTTCCAAAGCCGCGAGCCCGTTGCGGTAGATGGCGACCTCCGCCGGATCGGTGGGCGGAGTGAGCCTGCCGTCCTCCACCGCGCGCAGAAGCGCAGCGGAGGGAAAGTCCTCCATCCGCCGCCTCGAACTCATCCCCATCGCGGGATACAGGGAGAGCCGGCTCTCTAGCGCGCTGTCGTCAATCCGGTCGGGATGCAGTTGCTCCTGAATCCAATTTCCGACTCCCATCGTTTGCACCCGGGCAACCTCGCCCGGACGGGCGCCGAAGCTGAGGCGGGCGACGGCCTGTTCGGCTCGTTCCTGCCCGGTGAGGGACCCGGCCGGGCCGCCGGCGACGGCCTGGGAATGCGCCCGGGGCCGGCCCGGAGCCGTCAGAAAGAGGATGGCGAAGCAGAGGAGGCATAGGGGGACGATTCGCCCGCGGCGCAATCTCCGGGATGGAGAACGGAAAGCCATTGACCTGGAGGCTCCGGGTGGCTTCCTGCGGAAGGCGACCCCACAGCGGCAGACCCGGGACGGCCGCGGAAGTCGCGCCCTCCGGAGCGGCAGCCCGGGCGTTCAGCTCTCGCTTTCCGCCGCCATCCTATTGAGCGTGGGACCGAGGGTAGCCGGAAGGATGCCGAGCTCCTGGTATCGGGGGCGAATCTGGGCTCGGATCATTTTGAGCCGGCTCAAGAACCAGAGAGCTCCCAGCGCCACGGCGCCGCCGGTAATCATCATCGTATGCGGCGCTCCCACCCAGTGCGCGAGACTGCCGGCCAGCAGGCTTCCAAACGGGGCCATGCCTACGAAGGCCATCGTGTAGAAGCTCATCACCCGGCCCCGGCGATCCTCCGGGGCGACCGTCTGAATGATCGTGTTGCTGGCCGCCATGCCCTGCATCATGCCGAAGCCGACCAGCAGCATCATCGCCATGGAGATCCACAGCGTGCGCGAGAGTCCGAACAGAATCAGCCCGAGCCCGAAACTCAGCCCGGCGATGGGGATCATCTTGCCCAGGCCCAGAACGGTTTTGCGAACCGCCAGCGAAAAGGCCGAGATCAAGGCGCCCACGCCCGAGGCGCCCATCAGGAAGCCGAGAGTATGCGGCCCCCCGTGCAGCACGTCGACCGCGAAGATCGGCATGAGCACGACGTAGGGCATGCCCATCAGGCTGGTCAGGGCGAAGTAGAGCAGGATGGTCCGAACGGGAGCGAAGCCCGCAACATAGGTCCATCCCTCCCGCAACTGCTTGGCGACGGAGGCCCGCACCCGCTCCCCTGCCGGGGCATGGATCCGCATCATCAGAAGCGACGCGATCACCGCGAAATAGCTCAACCCGTCGGCCAGGAAGCAATAGCCCTCGCCGAAGCCCGCAATCACCAAGCCGGCCAGCGAGGGGCCCACCAGGCGAGCCACATTCACCATGGAGGAGTTGATGGCGATGGCGTTGCCGAGATCCTTGCGGTCGTCCACCATCTGCACCAGGAAGGCCTGCCGCGCGGGCATATCGAAGGCGTTGATCAGCCCCTGAAGCGCGCTGAGCACGAAAATCTCCCACACCGTGATGCGCCGGGAAAGCGTCAGGGCGGCCAGCGCCAGGGACTGCCCGGCGGCCAGCGCCTGAGTCCAGACCAGCACCCTTCTGCGTTCCAGCCGGTCGATCCATACTCCGGCGAAGGAAGCCAGCAAAAAGGTCGGGATCTGACCCGCAAAGCCCACAATGCCCAACAGGAGCGCCGAGCCGGTCAGCCGGTAGACCAGCCAGCTCGTGGCCACGCGGGTCATCCATGTGCCGACCAGCGAGATGCTTTGGCCGATGAAAAAGAGCCGGAAATTGCGGCCCCGCAGCGCTCGCCAGGCATGCGAAATTCCGGTTGACCGGGCCCGAGCCGAGGATTTCGCGCGTGTGTTTTCCGTCACTGCCGCTAAGCCTTTGCAATTTGTCGATCTGAATGCCGGCCGCAGATCCGAGGCCTGGAAACAGAATACCGAGTCGGGCGTGAACGCGTTCAGGACGGATCGCAAAATCCCCCGGTAACCAACGGGTAACTCAGGTAATGCGCAGTGGCCCAGGCCCGCGGGTTTCAGCCTTGACTGCAACGGTACAACCGCCGGTTTGGCAACCAAACGGAAAACATTGCCATCAATTTTTATTTATTGTGGTACTTGATCAGGGAGCGCCGGGTCCTTCGCGAATGAATCTTCCAATCCTGCTAGTAGACGACAATGAAGTGCAGGCAACAACGCGGAAAGCGATCCTCGAGCGAGCGGGAAGGCGGGTGACTGCGGCCCCTAATGGGAGAATCGCGCTGGATCTGCTCCATGGCCCTCGAAGCGACTCCAGTTTTGGCCTGATTGTCACCGACCACCTGATGCCGGTGATGGACGGCCCCTCCTTCGTTGCTCAGGTGCGGCAGGCGGGGCATACCATGCCCATCGTGGTGCTGAGCGGCTTGGGGGAAGCGGAAAGCGCCTATGCGGGACTCGACGTCATCTTCCGGCTCAAACCATTCCCTCCCGATGCGCTCATCCGGCTGGCGCAGGAGTTGCTTTGCCGGCCGATATCGCGCTCGGCCTAGTGAGGCGAATCGGAAATTCGCTACTGAACAACCACAGATCCTTCGACTCCGTTTGGCCCAAAAGCCGGCCAAACTTCGCTCAGGATGACAGTTCCTTTGTGATGCGAACTTCTGACTCAGGACACTAGCCGCCGAAGTTCAACACAGAATCCCTGCCATCCTGAGCGCAGCGCCGGATCTGCATCCTTGTCGTCCTGAGCACAGCGAAGGACCTGCTTTTTCAACGATTCCCGCCTGGCGGTCGAGCCTCCATCGAGGGCGTTTAGCCGAGAAGCGCGGCGACTCCGCTTCCAGAGCCCGCCACGGCTTCTCTCCCGGCCTTCCGGGATTCGAATTTCGCGATCCGGGCTCCTCGCGGCGAGCCGCTCGCTTGCGGCGCTGGAGCGGCCCGCTCGCGCCGCGTTGCTCTACCGGCGCGGCTCTGCGACAATCGTGACGGGTGCTTGATGCCGGCATTTGGAAGCTTTGCGCTCTTGGTTGCGCTCGCTCTCAGCGCGTACACGTTGATGGCCGGCGCCCTCGCGTTATGGCAGCTGGCGAACGGACGCCGGGGCCGCGTCTCCCCCGAGGGATTGGCGGAGACCGCTCGGCGCGCGGGGATTGGCAGTTTCCTCGCCGTCACCGGCGCGGCCTTCGCGCTTGTCTATAGCGCCTTCGCCAACGATTTCAGCGTCTCCTATATCCTGCATCACTCCAATCGGGCGCTGCCCTGGCCTTACAAGTTCGCGGCCCTCTGGTCTGGGCAGGAGGGCTCTCTGCTGCTATGGGCTTGGCTGCTCACCGGCTATGGTTTTGTGCTGCGCCTGCGCCACAAGGTGGATGTGACGCTTACCGCGTACGCCTCCACGATTCTGGCCGGCGTCCAGGTTTTCTTCCTCCTTCTGCTGAACTTCGCGGCTCCTCCCTTTTCGCTGGTGCAGGGAGACGTGCCGGCCGACGGCTTCGGGCTGAACCCGCTGCTCCAGTATCCGGAGATGGTGATTCACCCGCCCATGCTGTACCTCGGCTATGTCGGATTCAGCGTTCCGTTCGCCTTCGCCCTGGGGGCGCTGATGATGCGCTATCCCGGCGAAAAATGGATTCATATTACCCGGCGCTGGACCATGGTGACCTGGCTGTTCCTCACCTGCGGCATCTTTCTCGGCGCGCACTGGGCTTACTCGGTTCTGGGATGGGGTGGCTACTGGGGATGGGATCCGGTGGAGAACGCATCCCTCATGCCGTGGCTTGCCGGCACCGCGTTTCTGCATTCGGTCATGATGCAGGAAAAGCGGGGCATGATGAAGAACTGGAATGTCTGGCTCATTTTCAGCACCTTCATGCTGTGCATTCTGGGCACCGATCTCACCCGATCCGGGCTGGTGAGTTCCGTGCACGCCTTTGCCCAATCTTCCATTGGAACCTGGTTCACAGCCTTTCTGGTGATCATCGCCGCGGTCTGCCTGTTCACGTTCGTTCTCCAGCGCAGCCATCTCAAGTCGGAGCATAAGCTGGAGTCGCTGGTTTCCCGTGAGTCGAGCTTCCTGTTCAACAATCTGGTCTTGCTGGCGGCCTGCTTCACCATCCTCTGGGGCACGCTGTTTCCCGTCATCTCGGAATATGTGCAAGGCAATACGGTGACGGTGGGCGCGCCCTTCTACGATCGGGTAGAACTCCCGATAGGGCTGTTTCTCCTCCTGCTCACGGGCATCGGCCCGATTCTGGCCTGGCGCAGCGCCTCCTTCCGGAGCATCCGCCGCAACCTTGTCCTTCCGGCCGCCGCCACTTTCGTCACCGCCATCGTTCTGATGGCGGTGGGCGTGCGGCCATGGCGCGACCAGTCCGTGCTGTACTCCCTGGCCGCCTTTTCCCTCGCCGCGGGGGTCACCACCGCCATCGCCGCGGAGTTTCTGCGCGGCGCCAATGTCATCCGCCGGCATACGGGGCGGAGCCTTGCGGCTTCCATGGTGCAGCTTACGCGCCGCAACACCCGGCGCTACGGCGGATACATTGTGCATTTCGGAGTAGCGGTGATCATGATCGGCATTGCCGGCGGAGCGTTCAAACAAAGCCGCGAGCAGGAAATGCGGGACGGCCAGAGCATGCAGCTCGGCCCCTATACGCTCGTCTGCCGGAGCTTCACCCAGGACACCAACCCGAATTACGACACGGAATTCGCCTTGCTGGATGTGTATCGGGACGGCCGCAAGATCGCCCAGCTAGCCCCGGAAAAGCGCTTTTACGCCGCCTCCCAGCAAACCTCCACGATCGTTGCGAATCGCTCCACCCTGGAGTGGGATCTCTACGCGGTGTACGCCGGGAAGAATCCAGACAGTGGATTGCCGGTCATTAAAGTCTTTTTGAATCCTCTGATGGCCTGGATCTGGATCGGCGTGGCCATTGTGGCCTTTGGAACGCTGGTCGCCCTGGTCCCCAACCTCAGCGCCTCGCTCGCCGGCCGCGCTGCGGGCGGCGCCAGCGGATCCGCGGCCGTGCGCGACCGTTCCGCGGAAACAGCAGCTCTGACCGAATCCATTCATGCCGTGCCGGTCGCCAGGAGCGGCGATTGACCGGGCGCGGAGTCGCGCGGCGGGCGCTGCGGTCCCTGTTGCTCTGCCTTCCCCTCGCCGCGGCCCTGGGGGCCAGCGATACGGCGGCCCGCTTCGATCGGGACAGCCACCAGATCATGTGCGAGTGCGGCTGCAACGAGCTGCTGGGCGAGTGCAACCATATGGATTGCCCGGACTCCCCGGTGATGCGGGCGGAGCTTTCGGCGAGCCTGGCGCGCGGCGACAGCGATGACGCCATCCTTCACCAGTTCCAGGGCCAGTACGGCCCGGCGGTGCTGGCCGCGCCGCGCTTCACCCCCTTCAATCATCTGGCCTGGATCGTGCCCCCGCTCGTTCTGATGCTGGGCATCGGAGCCACACTCCTGATCGTGCGGAAGTGGAGGATGGTTGCGGTTCCCATGCCCCCGGCGCCCAACATTCCGGATTTCAGCTCCGCCCGGGACCGGGTCCGCCGGGAGACGCAGCTGTGAGCCGGGAAATCCTTGCCACCGCCTTCTTCGTGGCCGTAAACATGAGAAAATCTTCCGGAGTGCTGGCATGACCACGTTCGCCTGCGGCGCGCTTCTCATCGGCCTGTTCGCCTACGTTTTCTATCCGCAGCGGCAGGTGACCCGACAGACAATGAAATCGCGTCTGGACTTCCTGCGGGAGCGCAAGGAAGTGCTGTATGAAAACCTCCGCGACCTGAACTTCGAATTCAGCTCTGGAAAGTACCGGGTGGAGGATTACGCGGCGCAGCGCGCCGGATTGGAAAACGAGGCGACCGCCATTCTAATAGATCGG
>JAJYZK010000076.1 GCA_021799945.1 Acidobacteriota bacterium | reverse complement strand
TGGCTGGAGGCGCTGGGGCTTCTCTGTCCTCCGCTGCTCTGTCCTGATCCGTAAGCGCGCAGGCCCTGTTCTCAGCCAGTTTCGCATCCACAAGAGGCCTCCTATAATCGAGATATTCGATTCGCCCGCCGGCGGTCCTATGTGGCTGCGGCTCTTCTTCCGGCGTCGGGAACGCGGAGCTGGAGCGCTCGTCGGGACAGCGCTGTCAGGAACTCGCGACGGGGGAAATCAACCCGCTCCGCCGCAATTGGCTGGGAATTGGCCGGTCGGCTGATCGGTTCCTTGACGCGCCCTCAGGATTCTCGCATCGAACGTGTCCACCGACTTCCAGCTCGTGAGCGATTACCGACCGCGCGGCGATCAAGGGCGGGCGATCGGCGAGCTGCTCGCCGGACTGGCCGCCGGCGAACAGCACCAGACATTGCTCGGGGTCACCGGTTCCGGCAAGACCTTCACCATGGCCAAAATCATCGAGCAGTCGAACCGGCCGGCCCTGATTCTGGCTCATAACAAGACGCTCGCGGCGCAGCTCTTCCATGAGTTCCGGCAGTTCTTTCCCTCCAGCGCCGTCGAGTACTTCGTCTCCTATTACGACTACTACCAGCCCGAAGCGTACATCCCCGCCGGCGACCTCTACATCGAGAAAGAGGCCACCATCAATGAGGAGCTGGACAAGCTCCGCCTTTCCGCCACCCGCTCGCTCTTCGAGAGGCGGGACACCATCATCGTGGCCTCGGTCAGCTGCATCTACGGCCTGGGATCGCCGGAGGCCTATTACGGCATGCTGCTGCTTCTGGAAAAGGGCCAGAGAATCCGCCGCGAGGAGATTGTGCGCCGCCTGGTGGAGATTCTGTACGAGAGGAACGACGCCGACTTCCGCCGCGGAGTCTTTCGCGTGCGCGGCGATGTCATCGAGGTCTTTCCCACCTACGATGAAATGGCGTACCGGATCGAGCTGTTCGGCGACGAGATCGAATCCCTTTCGCAGATCGACCCGCTCTTCGGAACGGTGCGCCAGACCTTCTCGCGTCTGCCCATCTATCCCAAGTCTCACTATGTGGTGCAGCCGGAGCGCAAATCGAGCGCCATCGCCTCCATTCTGGAGGAGCTTTCCGTATGGGAGAAGGAGCTGGAGGCGCAGGGGAGGCTGGTGGAGTCCCAGCGCATCCACCAGCGCACGCGTTTCGATCTGGAGATGATCAAGTCCATGGGCTATTGCCATGGGATCGAGAATTATTCCCGCCACTTCTCCGGCCGCTTGCCGGGAGAGCCTCCGCCCACGCTGCTGGACTATTTTCCGCGGGATTTTCTGCTTTTTCTGGACGAATCGCATGTCACCGTGCCCCAACTGCATGGCATGTGGCATGGAGACCGCTCCCGGAAGCAGAACCTGGTGGACTATGGCTTTCGCCTGCCTTCGGCCATGGACAATCGTCCGCTCCGCTTCGACGAGTTCGAGCATCGCACCAATCAGATCGTTTACGTTTCGGCCACCCCCGGGCCTTACGAGCTGACCAAATCCTCCGGCGTGGTGGTGGAGCAGATTATCCGGCCCACCGGGCTGGTCGATCCCCAGGTGGAGATCCGCCCGGTTCGCGGGCAGATCGACGACTTGCTGGCGGAGATTCGCAGCCGGGTGGAGCTGGGGGAACGCGTGCTGGTGACGGTGTTGACCAAGCGCATGGCCGAGGATCTTTCAGGCTACTACGCTGAGGTTGGGGTCAAGTGCCGGTACATGCACTCCGAGATCGAAACCCTGGAGCGGGTGCGGCTGCTGCGCGATCTGCGGCGGGGCGAATACGACGTGCTGATCGGCATCAACCTGCTGCGCGAAGGCCTGGATCTGCCGGAGGTCTCGCTGGTCGCCATTCTCGATGCCGACAAGGAGGGTTTTCTCCGCTCCTCGGGTTCGCTGATCCAGACCATCGGACGCGCGGCGCGCCATGTGAACGGACGCGCGATTCTCTATGCGGACGTGGTCACCGATTCGATCCGCCGCGCCATGGAGGAGACGGAGCGCCGGCGCGCGGTGCAGCAGGCGTACAACGAAGAGAACGGAATTGTTCCCCGGTCCATCCTGCGTCCTCTCGACATGGCGCTGGCCCAGATCGTCAAGGCCGATTACGCGGAAATCTCCGCGCAGGACGACTCCCTGCCTGATTTTGGAACACAGCAGGAGCTGGACGCCTATATCGAGAAGCTCGAATCCAACATGCGTGAGGCGGCGCGGCGCTTCGAGTTCGAGACCGCGGCCAAGCTGCGGGATGCCATCAAGGAACTTCGCAGTAAGGAATTCCTCTTCTCGTGACCGCGCCCGCCGCGGCGGGGGAATCTAATTCTGTACGGGCATTCGCTCTAAGTGGAGCCAATCCCCTTGCATCGGTCCGCCCGCATCTAGTAAGCAAGACAGAGAACTTCGGTTCGCGGCGAGGCGCCGACACCGTGCAGCGCAAGATCCAACGACCTTACTGAGCGACCTTAGCTTTCGAGGAAGAGGACATCGAAATCATGGCAACTCCCCCCCAAACGCCCGCGCCGGAGAGGTATCTCGTCGCCTTCGTCATCCAGGGCGACGACGTTTTCAAAATCACCGCGGACAGCATTCTGCATACCTGCGGCAACGCGGGCGAATTTGCCTTTCAGGGAGTGGCCAAGCTTCGTGCGGCCGCGGCCCTGGAGCAACTGACCGCCATTCACAACGAGCGCCCAGATGAATTGCGGCAAATGGCTCGTGAAATGGCCCGCGAGGGCATGGCGCTGCTGGCGCGGTCCAGCAGTGGCTCCAGGCCGGTGGTGGAGAAGCCCGCATTTGAGAAGATCGCCTAGCCTGCCGATGGCTCCGCCCGGCCATGGCGGCTCCCGCCTGCGCGGAGCGCATACAGAGTACCTGCGAATGCAGAACGGGGTCTGCGCCCCTTCCCAGCAGCGGCGAAACAGGCTAGGCTAGCAACCTGTAGTGAAACTCGATTGTGCCGCGCGGGCGCTGCGGAGTGCGCCAGGAAAACCGATCCCGCGACGCCGTGAACGGCCCGCTATCCGCCACCGGCTGACGCGGTGGTCCGGAGTTTCCGGGCGATGGTCGATGCCGAGCCGATCGCCCTTCCGCTCGCCGGCGCCGGCAGAGACGGTCGGGCCTAGCGACAGTCCCCTGCTCTCCGCCGTTCAAATGGGACGGAAATAAGGAAACCATGCAGTTCTGGAACGAACTGGAAGGGCGGACGATTGCGGGGCGCTACCCTCTTCTCCGCCTGGTGCTCTCCGAGGGCCGGACGGCGTGGTTTGCAACGCGAAGCCCTTCAGGCCCCGCCATCCTCGGCCTGACCGAGGCCCTGACGGACGCCGAGGAGGTGACCGCGCGCCTGATGGCCGGGCAGCGGCTGCAACATCCGAACCTGGTGAAAATTTTCGAAGTGGGCCGGGTCGTCATGGAGCCGGCCGAGGAGAGAACCACACTCGTCTATGCGTTGATGGAGCACTCCGACCAGAATCTGGCCGATGTGCTGCGCGACCAAGCCCTATCCAGAGACGAACTCCGCCAGTTGGCCGATGCCCTGGTCGACGCACTGACCGAAGTTCACCATCGAGGGCTGACGCATGGCCGCGTGGAACCGGGGAGCGTGGTGGCCGCGGGGGAAACAATCAAGCTCCGCAGCGACTGCCTGCAAACCGGCGGCGGTAGCCGCGCCGCGGATGTCGCAGGCCTGGGTGGAACGCTGTTTCAGGCCTTCTTCCGCGCCAAGGCCGCCTCGCCGGATGATCCTCAAATCAATCGGGCGCCCGCGCCCTTCGCGGAGATCATCCGCAACTCCCTCAGCGGCCGCTGGACTCTGGCCCAGGTCGCCATGGCCCTAAAGCCTCCCGCGAACGCGATTCCTCCGGACGCCGCGACCTTGGCGGAAGCCGGACAAGCCACGGGAGCAGCCGGAGCGTCCGCGTCCGCGCCGGCGTCGAGCCCGGCCGCGCCCCCCGCAAAGGAGAAAACGGCGAGGATCGCTCCTGCGGCGCCAACCGGCATCGCCCCGGCGGCAGAGTTGACGGCGGAGCAGCGCCCCGCTCCTGCCCCCGTCCGCGCACCCGCCATGCCGGCATCCGTTTCGCGCCCTTTGCCTGGGGATCACCCGGAGGAAGGGATGGGCCCGCGAAGGGCGCGTGTCGCAATGATCGCCGGAGTGGCCGCCATCCTGCTGGCGATCGTGATCTGGCTCTTGGCGCGGCCGAGTCCAAAGCCTGCCGGAAGCGCCACGGCCGTTTCGCCGGCGACGCTCCCCGCCGCGAAACCGGCTGGCCATTCGGTCGCCAATTGGAAGGTGCTTCCCGGCGACGCCCTCCCCGCGCCATCCCGGCCTGGGCCGCCGGCCGTTGCCTCGGAAAATATCTGGCGCGTGGTGGTCTACACCTTCGATCGGAAGGATCCGGCCGAGCGCCGGGCCGAGGAAATCCGCAGCCAGCATGCCGATTTGCAAGCCTCGGTGCTCACCCAGGCGGGGCCGCGCCCGCATTATCTGATCGTGATCGGCGGAGCCATGAATCGAACCCAAGCTGCAAAGCTTCGCGACAAAGCCGCGGCAATGGGACTTCCTGCAGACGCTTACGTGCAAAATTTTCCCGCCCGGGCGCGCTGAAAGCCGGCGGTCCGCCTTCCATCCGGAGGCGGCGCCCGCAGTCGATCGGGCTTTGGCGTTGCCGGCTCGATGGAAGCGGAATGGCTTTGTTCTGCAAGGCTGACGAGAATCCCTGGCCCGGGGAATCGACCGCGCCGTTTCAGACCGGAGAGCGCATGCAGCACCGGCTGGCCGTCGCGGCAGCTCGAAGCCTGCTCGATGCCCATCAACGCCGAGCTGCGGCAGGCGAAGGCCCTTTTGCAGGGACTTCTGGGAAACGGGCCGGACTGAGCGGCGCCTTCGCCGCCCTTCATTGGTAAGGCATATGTATGTATTATGTAAGGAGGAGCCCCAAATGTCTTCTACCTCCCGCAGCTCGGTTACGACCCTGGAAGCCACGGTTACCTCCAAAGGCCAGGTCACGCTTCCCAGCGAACTGCGGAAGCGCCTTGGCCTTCACAAAGGCAGCCGTATCCGGTTCAGCATTCCAACGAGCGGCCCTGTCCAGGTAGAGCCCGTGCGCTATGAGCTGGAAGATTTGTGGAGAATCGCTGACGAGGGGCCAAAGCCCACAGGCGTGATGAGCTTTGAGGAAATGAACGCCGCCAAAGCGCGAAGAATTTGGTGATGCTGACCGCCGACACGAATGTTTGGGCGCGCGCCCTGCTCGAAGACGATAAGGCTCAGGCGGCCAAAGCGAAAGCGGCGCTCGCGCAGGCGCGGTCGGCGGATGGCATCTTCGTGCCGCTGCTTGTTCTCGTTGAGCTTTCGTGGGTGCTTCGCAGTAAATGGGAGCGGGAGAAAGTTCTCGAAACGCTGGACAGAGTGCTTCGGACCCGTGGTGTTCAGGTTGAATCCACGGCCCTTGCGCGCAAGGCGGTAGACGCAGCGCGCAGCGGCGCCACTGGCTTCGCAGGCCATCTCATCGCTGAAATATCGTTTGCCTCCGGCGCCGATGAGATCCTCACCTTCGACAGAGGCTTTGCCCGCCAGCCGCGTGTGCGCCGGTTGCGCTGACGTCTTTTTGGAAAGAGAACGAGTCGAGCTTTCCATGGACAAACCTGCAAAACTCAAGATGCATTTCCCCGATTTGACGGCGGAGAAGATTCGCCGGATTGCCGAGTTGCCGCTCAACTGCGTCACCGAGTCCAGGGGCGAGAACGGGGATGTCCGTCAGGCGATTGACCTCGACCAGTTGCGCCAGGAGCTCTCCGATTACCTCGTCGAGGGGCCTGCGGAGCGCCTTATCTGAATTATCTGAAAGCAGCAGGATTGAAGCGTTGGGATCGAGTTCTTGAATCCTTCGCGCAGTATCAAAGGCCACTTCCCGAAGCAAATAGATCCAGGGGTCTTTATCGAGAAATCTCTTGGCGTTTGGAGCGGTATCGCGCGCGGCCCGTCAGCGCAGTCAGTTCTTTCTGGTGAAAATGCTCAATACGTGGGTTCGCGTGCAGGCATGCCCGCCACGCTTTGTTGAAGTCATTCCATGCGGCCTTGTTGCCGAACAGAGAGGCGCCTAGAAGAAATCTCGCGCGCTCCCCATCGTCACTGTCATCCAACGCAAGGCGCCATAGGTTTGCCATGAAGTCTCCTTTCCTCAAACCCGTCAAATAGTCCCGGCATTTTAAGGATTGCTAGCGGCTATGGGAAGCGCGTATGCACGAAGCTGCCTTCATCTCCAGGGTGCGGGCGCGGTGGGAGATGCGGTCGAGCCGCCGGGCGGCTCCGGCCAGCCAAATTGCAGCCTTGCGGACCGCCGAGTCGGCTCGACGGCGCTATCGCGTGGAGGCGTGCTCGAAAATGATGCGCAGATGCGGCACATCGAAGATCACGCGCTGATATTTCGCCAGAATTCCTGTTCCAATCGCTCCGCCAAGCTTGCGCGTGGCGCGTGTTTCCGGCGTGGTCTGCAAAAAGAGCGCGGTCAAGGGCGTAAACGCCGTGTCGCCCAGCCCCAGGTAGCGCAAGGTGGCGCGGTGGATGCGCACGAATCCGCCAATTCCGTAAACCTGATCGTTCTGCGGCTTGGCTGGATCCTGCGGAAGGTGTGCGCGCTCCGCATATTTGGAGTAGATCAGCAGGGTTGCATCGGCCCCGGTATCCACTTCGACCGTAGCATCATGCTGCCGGCTGTCAAGGGTTTCCAGGACCACCTTGACCGTTGCCGGATACTTCTTCCGCGCAAGAGGGAGAACCTCGCCTGGGCCGCGATATTTAAACTCCTTGGCCGGCTCCAGAGAGATGGCGCGCTTCGCAAAATCCAAAGCAACGACAAAACGCTCCAGCAGCGGATAGCCGAGGATACCGTCGATGCGATGCCCATTCACCTGCTGCATGCCGGATAGATCAAGCAGGGCCAGCGTGTTCGCAACGTAGAGGCCGCCCATCGTCACGTCGACATCCTTCGCCGCGGCCATCGCAACCTTGTCGCTGCCCAGGCCCAGGTTTTTCTGTCTGGTCACCTTTTCAGGCTTCAGGCCCAGTCTCTGCGAGGTTTGCAGATCCAGAATGTCGGCGCTGGTTCCGGTGTCGAACAGAAAGGGCATCCCGGCGCTGCCGTTGATATTAAGGAGCACAAAGATATGGCCGTTGAAGTATTCGAAGGGGACGGTTACCGGCTTGTCTACATCCAGCCTGGCTTTGACTTGCGGTTGGGCGCCGGATTGAGCCGGCAGCGGAGCCGCAACCAGGGCGCCAAGGGCCAATGAGCCGATCTGGAAGAGCCTGCATCCAGCCATGGCGTCACCTCCGCGTGGACCCTCCATGCGTTATCCAAAGCCGCGTTTCACGGGAGAGCCACGAGGCGGGTCTGCCCCGGATTTTACCGTGTCTCTTCTCGCTTCATGATGCCGGGTGCGGCGCTTGAAAGACCGGGCGCGAGCAACACCCGTCGGCCTCTGCAAGGCCGCTGGGAGCATTGCGGAATCTGAAATGCGCCACCGTAATTCGCCGCCGTTTCCCCGCTGGACTCTTCCATGCCGAAGTTCCGCTGCATGGATTTGAGGAACTCCATTCTTTCCCCGGCTGTGGGGGTCCTGTCTGGCATCGCTGTCGCCGCGTCGCGGCGTCCCGTCGGAGGCACTCCATAATACGCTTCCAGTGCTGCTCTCCCACGCCTCTTGCGCGCAGGGCGCCCGTTCCGTAGACCCCACATCATTGCTGCTGCCCACGGCCCGCTTCACGGCGTAGAATCTGCGGCAAATTCTTCGCGCCTTCGCGGCTTGCCGAATCCTCCGGATGGCCGGTTGGCGAAATCGCGCTGCCCGCGCCGGGATCTTCCCGGCGATCCGCGGCATGCAGCTTGCAGATGCCATATCCGAATGGGAAAAGTTTCCCATTCAAAGTGAAAATATTCTTCATTTCGATGGGCTTCTGTGGCATAGTTGAGGATAAGGTGGACGCCGTCGAGCGAAGCGAAGGAAGTGCGGGGGCAACGCCGGAGCCAGTGAGCGCTGGCGGCTGGCGGAATGCGGGGAAGCGCGTCCTCCTACCGCTACTGCTATGTTTTTCCGCCTGGGCGGCCTTCGGCCAGCAGCACAGGCCGGCGTTGATCGATGTCCATGAGCACTTCAATGGGGAGCCTGGAGTCCTGGACCGGCTCTTGGGGAAGCTGAACCGCGTGGATGGCATGGGCTTTCTTCTGGTGACGCCCAAGGGCATGGCGCAGGCCCGGCAGGCCATCGCGGATCATCCGAACCGCTTTGCCGGCATCTGCGATCTGAATATCGATGCTCCGGGAGTGCTGGATCAGGTGGACCGCTGTCAGCGCGCAGGCTTCATCGGCTTGGGCGAGATCACCACGACGCTCCGCAACTACGATGACCGCGCCTACTGGCCGGTGTATGAGCGCGCCCAGCGTTACCACATGATTCTGCTTTTTCACACGGGCATCGTTCAGCGGCTGACGCCCGAGATTCCTCAGGACGCCAGCTTCGACCGCATGCGCTCCACGCGGCTCGACCTGATCGCCCGCCGGTTTCCGAAACTCATCGTGATCGGCGCCCACCTGGGCAATCCCGATTATGCCGAGTCGGCCGAGATTGCTCGCTGGAATCCCAATTTGTACTTCGATCTCTCCGGCTCATCTCTGATCAAGACGAAGGGCGATTACACGATCTTCCGGTCGATTTTCTGGTGGTCCGGAGTGGTGAGCCCGCATACGCCGGGGGCGGCGAGCGCCTTTTCCAAGCTGGTTTTCGGCTCCGACGTCTTCGGCGGAGACAGCGAGGAGTTCGACCGGGAGCTCGACCGATATCACAAGATGCTGGACGCCTGTGGGCAGCCTGCGGATGTGCAACAGCTTGTTTTCAGCGGGAACGTGTGGAGGATTCTTGAGCGGCGCAAGGCGGATCTCGCCGCCGCGGGTGCAACGGCGGGTCGCGTTCCGGGGGACGGAGCCGCGAAACGATAGCAAGGGATACCGCAACCGGAGGAGAGTATGGAAAGTTCGAAGGAAGAAGTGCGGCATCTCCGCGCAAATCGTCTGAAGATCGAGATTCATCCCACGCGGGCGGCGGCCGGAGCCGCCGCGGCGCAGGCGGTAGCCGACGAGCTTCGCAATCTGGACCGGAGACTTCCGAACGGGCCTCTGGGAGTGGTCTTCGCCACCGGCGCGGCGCAGCTTGAAACGCTCCGGGAGCTGACCGCGATGCGGGGATTGCCGTGGTCCCGGATAAGCGGCTTCCATCTTGACGAGTACGCCGGGCTGCCGAGCGAGCATCCCGCCTCATTCCGCCGCTACCTGCGAGAGAATCTGACCAGCCGGGTAAAGCTGGAGGAGTTTTACGAGATCGACGGAACCGCTCCGGACCTGGAATCCTTTTGCCGCGTTTACGCGGAGCGGCTGCGCGCGGCCAATCCTCAGCTATGCCTGCTGGGGGTCGGAGAGAACGGCCATCTGGCTTTCAATGAACCGGGTGCGGCCGATTTTCAGGATCCGCTGGATGTCAAGGTGGTGGATCTGGACGCGGTCTGCCGGCGGCAGCAGGTTGCCGAGGGTTGGTTCTCCTCGCTCGGCGAAGTTCCCACGCGCGCCATCACGGTGACGATTCCGGCGCTGTTCCGCATCCCCAGGCTCTTCGCAACCGTTCCCGGAAGCCGGAAGGCGGAGATTGTCCGCCGCACGCTGGAAGAGCCGATCTCCACCGCCTGCCCGGCAACCCTGCTACGCACGCATCCGGACGCCACCATGTATCTGGATCGCGACTCGGCCGCGGAGATCGATTTAGCCTCCGCCTCCGGGCAGGCCGGCGCGGCGGGCTGAGAGAAGTCCTGCGCCGGGCCTCTTCAACCGGCTTCCCTTATCCGGGGATGCGCCAATCCTGCCGCCTGTGCTAGTGTCGCACTACGTTGCGACGCAGCGCGGCGGGCGGCTTGAGACCGGATTTTTCCGAGAGCTGCGCCCGGGAGATCCAGCCATGGCGTTCACAGAGACCTACCGATGCGATGTTTGCGGCAAGCCCCGGGGAGACGCGGAAGACTGGTGGCTGGTCTGGACCGAGATGACCGATTCCGCGCCCTCGGCGCCCGCCCAGCCCGTTCTGAAGCTCACGGCCTGGAATGTGCTGCTCTCGCACTCCGCCGAGGTCCGCCATCTTTGTGGCGCGCGCTGTGCGCAAACGGCTATGGACCGCTGGATGCGCGGAGAATAGGGGCGCGGAGAATCCGCGCCGGCGCCCGGATCCCCTCGCCTCCGCCCGCGCGGTTGGAGGCCGCCGGCAGCGGTTAGTATGGTTCTCGCAGGCCGCAATCGCGCGCCGCGGGGAGAGCACATTGGCCTATGAAGGTTTGAGAGATTGGATTGAGGCGCTCGAACGGGCCGGCGAGTTGACGCGCGTCCGCGAAGAGGTCGATCCGCTCCTCGAGATTGCGG
>JAJYZK010000075.1 GCA_021799945.1 Acidobacteriota bacterium | reverse complement strand
CGAGCTGACCGGCGGGAATCAGGTTTAACGACGTAAGCAGAAATCCGATCCAGCTTGCCAGCAAAACGGGGTGCGGGGAGAGGTGGTGCAGCGAGGGCAATCCGGGCACGAAGAGGGCGAAGAGCTTGTGCAGCAGGACCACAGTCAGCGGCTGATGAAATTCGACCAGCGGCCGCGGTCCGTCCGGCGCCGCGGGTTTGGAGAGGAGCAGGCCGATGCAGGCGGCCACCACCGAGGCGACATACCCCGCGATCGGTCCGGCGATGCCCACCTCCAGCAGCGAGCGCCGCGAGGGGATTCGCGAGCGGATCCGAATCACGGCGCCCGCTGTGCCGCTGAGCGTGGGCGCGGGCAGCACCCAGGGCCAGGAGACCAGAATGCCGTGGCGTCCGCAGTAAATGAAATGACCGAGTTCGTGCGCCAGCAGAATGACCAGCAGCGCGAAGGAAAAGGACCATCCCCCGGGGAGCGCGGCGGGATGCCTCCAGATCCAGCCCAGCGGAAATAGATCCCCGTCGCTCACCAGAGGCGCCAAGCCGTGCCGATAGTTGGCCATGAGGCGGGCGCCGCTTGCGGCGCTGGTCACCATGCTCGCCAGCAGCAGCAGGATCGGGATGAGACGGCGGCGCCGGCCGGGAAGCGGCGTGAACACGGGAACCTCGGGGCCGGAGACGGGAAAGGATGCGCTTTCGTGGGTTGTCGAAACGGTCATGAACTGAGGGCGCCCGCCCGATCTGGCAATCCCAGGCTATCAATTGGAGCGGCGGGAAAAGCGGTCGCAGGCCGCGGGGACCGGCGGGGAACTCACGGGGATGGCGGCGTCCGGAGGCGCCTAACCTGTTTTTGCCTCGGTCTGCTAATCGAGCAGATGCAGTTCCTTGCCGGGCTTGAAGCGGACGGCCTTGCCCGGAGCAATCGTGACCTCGGCGCCGGTTCTGGGATTGCGGCCGATACCCGTCTTTCGCGGTCGAACGTTGAACACGCCGAATCCGCGCAACTCGATCCGGTCGCCCGCGGCGAGCGCCTTCTTGAGCCCTTCGAAGACCGTATCCACCGCCGCTTCCGCCTTGTTTCGCGGCAGCCCTGTCTTTGCGATCACGTGCTGGATGATGTCTTGCTTAATCAATGGCTTCACCGCTTGAAACGAGGGGATTGGCGATGGACCACAACTGGACTCAATCCTAGGGACGGTGTCGGCGATTGTCAATGCAGCCGGCCCTCCCGTAAGATGCAGACTTCGGGCAGGGAAAGTTCCTGGGCCGGTGGGCGGTTGGCCGTGTCGCCGGCCGAAGCCCATGCTCAGGAGGCGCATGTCGATTCAATCCGACCGTTGGATTCGCGAGCAGTCGCGCAACGGGATGATCTCCCCTTTCAGTGAAAAACAGGTGCGGGAAGGGGTCATCTCGTATGGCCTTTCTTCCTACGGATACGACCTTCGGGTCTCCAACGAATTTAAGATCTTCACCAACGTGAACAGCGCGGTGATCGATCCCAAAAACTTCGATGAGCGCTCCTTTGTCACCGTCCAGGCCGACACCGTCCTGATTCCTCCCAATTCCTTCGCCCTGGCCCGTTCGGTGGAGTACTTCAAAATTCCTCGGGACGTGCTCACGATCTGCGTAGGCAAATCGACCTACGCCCGCTGCGGCATTATCGTGAACGTCACCCCTTTTGAACCCGAGTGGGAGGGTTACGTCACCCTGGAAATTTCCAACACCACGCCGCTGCCGGCTCGCATTTACGCCGACGAGGGTCTGTGCCAGATCCTTTTCTTCCGCGGCGATGAGGCTTGCGAGATCAGCTACGCGGATCGCAAAGGGAAATATCAAAAGCAACAGGGAATTGTGCTGCCCAAGCTGTGAAGGAGCGGAGTGGTTGCGGTTCTGACCGTTTGCGGGTTGGCCTGACAGACCCGGAGCCCATTCGCCTGGAAGGCTTCCTGACCTTGTTCCAGAACCATTCGCGGATTGAATTTGCCGCGATGAGCCGGGCGGAGCTTCTGGCCGAGCGGGATCTGCGCCTAGCGTTGGTGGGCATCGGTCAGAATGAGCAAATTCGCGAGCAGCTCTCCGCCATCCACGCGCTGCGGCCGGACTTGAAACTGCTGGCGATGGGATCGGAGGATGGCGACGAAGCGATCCTGGCGGCGCTGGCGGCCGGCGCGAAGGCGTATCTTCACGCCTCGGCCACCGCCCAGCAAGTGGAGCAGGCAATCGAGATTGTGAGCGAGGGTTCGGTATGGGCGCCCCGACGAGTGCTTTCCATCTTTCTGGACCGGGTCACCCGTCCGGCGCAACGAACCTCGGCCGCGACTGCGCCCGTCTTCACTGCTCGTGAACTGCAGGTGCTGGCGATGCTGGTCAGGGCCAAGTCGAACCGGGAGATTGCCGCGGCGCTGGGAATCGAAGAACGCACGGTCAAGGCGCACGTCGCCAAATTGATGCGCAAGGCCGGCGTGGACAACCGGATCGCGCTTTCGGCGCACGCGATCGCCCACTCCCTCGTCCGGCGATCGCCGGACTGAAAAAATCCCCGCCCCCGGAGAACGCCGCACCCGGCGTCGCGGCGGAACGAGAGTTGCCTGCGTGGCGGGCTTCCTGGCGTTTCGCCGGCGGCAGCGCGATTCCACCCGGGAGGAACCGGGTACTTCGGTGACCTTGCCAGGTAATCAGGCATCGCGGAAAGTTACTTTAGAAACAACGCAGATCTGGGGAAAGGGGCCATGAATCGCGGGAGATCGCCTTCAATCGCCCCTATTTTTTCCCTGCCTCCCGAACGGCGATGGACCCGGAAAATTCCCACTCCGGGCAGCGCAGCCCAACTTCTTCCCCGGCGCCTGCATCCTATACCTACCCGCAGTGCGCGCCGGAGAGGCTCGCTTGCAGGTTATTCTAGTTGAGCAATTTATGCGTGGGTCCAGGGACCAACGGTCAGGCGACCCACGCGCGAAAATGACACGAAAGGACAAAAGCGTGAGGATTAAGAGGATTTTTGTGGGCTCGTGCGTTTTGGCGATGTCTTTGACCGCTCTTTCCGCGTCTGCGGCAGACAGCAAGGCGGCCGTTTCACAACGCCTAGCCGACTCCAAAGCCGTCCTGGACGAAATCATGGCGACTCCGGACAAGGCGATTCCCGACATGATTATGCATAGCGCCGCCTGCGTCGCGGTCATTCCGGGGGTGAAGAAGGCCGCGTTTATCGTGGGCGCCGAGTATGGACAGGGAGTGGTAACCTGCCGCACGGCGCACGGCTGGAGCGCCCCGGTCTTCATCCAGATCACTGGCGGCAGCTTCGGATTCCAGATCGGGGGACAATCGACCGACCTGGTCCTGGTGGCCGTGAACCAGAAGGGATTTCAAGATTTGCTGAAGAGCAAATTTAAGATTGGCGGGGACGCGTCCGCTGCCGCCGGGCCGGTCGGGCGCAATGCGGGGGCCTCCACCGACTGGAAAATGAATGCGGAACTGCTCACGTACTCCCGGGCCAAGGGATTGTTCGCCGGGATTGACTTGACCGGCGCCGTGGTAAACCAGAACGCCGACTCGGTGCGCGCCTTCTACGGCACGGATTACCCGTTTGAGCAGATTCTGAAGGGGCAGGTGGTGCCGCCCGCGGACGCCAAGCCGTTTCTGCGAACGGTGGCGAAATACTTCACCGCCGCGGGCAAATAGGGTCTGCAACCCGGGCCGGCAAGCAGGGTCAGCTTTTCCGGCCCGAGGCCGATCCCCGGCGCGCATCATGCAATCGCTACCTTGCCGGCGGAATTCCGTCCGGAGGGTAGCGATTTTGTTTTTCGCCCCGTTTCTGTCTCTACCGGCCCCACCGATCCTCCTTTCCAGCCTTCCAGCCTCCCATCCCAGTCGCCTCGGCTGCACCGATGCAGCCGAGGGAAAGCATTTAGACTCATGTGCGTAGAGACCGGGTCTGGCGAGGGATGCGCAGGCGATTCGAATTTATAGCTGTCTGGACGATCCTGCGGGCCTTCGGCGCCCTGCCCCGCCCGATCGCGCGGCTGGCCGGAGGGGCAGTGGGGGCTGTGGCGCGCTGGTGCCTGCCGCGCCTCTCCCGCGTGGGCCTGCGCAATCTGGAGCTGGCCTTCCCGGAGAAGACGGAGGCCGAGCGGCGGCGGATCCTGCGGAGGCTGTATCGCAACCTCGGCTGGCAGCTCGCGGAGTTCTGCCTGATGGCGCGGTATACCCGGGAGAGCGCCCGCGGCTTTCTGCGCTGCGACGGGCTGGAACGGTACATTGCGGCGCGCGACGCCGGTCAAGGCGTGCTCATCCTCACGGCGCATCTCGGGGCCTGGGAGCTCTCCAGCTTTTACCACTCCCTGGCGGGCTTCCCCATGAGCATGGTGATACGCCGGCTGGATAATCCGCTGGTCGATGCGCTGGTGAACCGAATCCGCTGCATGCACGGAAATCGGGTGCTGCACAAGGACGACTTCGCTCGCGGGCTACTCAGTCTGATGCGGGAAGGCGGGACCGTGGGCATCCTGATGGACACCAATATGACGCCGCCGCAGGGCGTATTCGTCGATTTTTTCGGACGCCCCGCCTGCACCGGCTCGGGGCTGGCCCGGGTTGCAATGCGGACCGGGGCCCGGGTGCTGCCGGGCTTCCTGCTCTGGGAGGAGGCGACGGGTGGCTACGTCCTCCGCTTCGGAGAGCCCCTGCCGTTGATTCGCAGCGAGGATTTTGAAGCGGATGTCGTTGCCAATACCGCGCGGTTCACCAAGGAGATTGAGCGATACATACGGCAATATCCCGATCAGTGGCTGTGGGTGCACCGCCGCTGGAAGACTCGACCCGAGGGTGAACCGGCGATCTACTCGTAAAAGGCTCCCGCGAAGGGAGCGTTACGCCATGGAAGGGGATTAAGGAGAAGGCCCATGATCCGAGTCAGCGAACTGGCGGCCCGGCTGGGCGCGGAACTCCGCGTCCAGCCGGGTTCAGCCGATCCGATGGTGAGCGGGGTGGCCAGCGCCGAGCGAGCGGAGCCGGGCGATCTGGTCTTTGCCGAGGCGCCGGCCTCTCTGGAGGCCGCGTGCGCCTCGCGGTCCTGCGCCGTTCTCACCTTACCCGCCATGGCCGGCGATGCTCGCCGAGGCGCGGCGCGGGAAAAGCCCCTTCTCTTGTCATCGCAGCCCCGTCTGGATTTTGCCCGGGCCGCAAAGCTTCTGCAGAGCCTGGCGCCGCCCGGGCCGGATTCCGGCAAGATCCACCCGACCGCGGTCATCGGAGCGGAGGCTCGCATCGCAAAGGATGTGACGATCGGGGCCTTCGCGGTGCTGGGCGCCGGCGTTTCCGTGGGCGAGGGAACGGTGATCGACAGCGGCGCGACCATCGGCGCCGGCGTGGTCCTCGGCCGGTGTTGCCATATTTACCCTCGGGTGGTGATTTACCCCGGCGCCATCACCGGGGACCGCGTCATTGTGCATGCCGGCGCGGTGCTGGGCGCCGACGGCTTCGGCTACGTCCGGGATCCGGAGACCGGGGAGTACACGCAATTCCCGCAAAGGGGCGTCCTGGTGCTGGAAGACGACGTGGAGATCGGCGCCAACTCCACCATCGACCGGGGCGCATTGGCGGAGACCCGCATCGCCCGCGGCTCCAAACTCGATAACCTGGTCCATATCGGGCACAACGTGCGGATTGGCCGCCAGGTTGTGATGGCGGCCCAAACCGGCATTTCGGGCTCCTGCCGGATCGGGGATCGCGCCGTGTTCGGCGGCCAGGTGGGCATCGGGGACCATGCGGAGGTGGGGGAAGGGGTGATTCTGGGAGGGCAGGGCGGCGTCTTGCCCATGAAGAAGCTGCGGGGGGACGGCGTCGCATTCTGGGGAACGCCGGCGAAGCCGCTCCGCCGCTATTTGCAGGAGCTGGCCGCGATCACCCGCGCGGCGAGGGAGAGCCGGCGACGCGGATCGGGTCAAATCCAGCGTCGAGATCCGCAGCCAGATCCGCAGCTCGACCAACCGGAGGCGCCCAACGGGGGTGAGGACAATGGAGGTCGGGACAAGGACGCGTAGGCAGGCGCATTTCCGCGCGGACTCCAGGATTTCCCGGGGCGGAGCCTGGGAGTTTCCGGGTTGGGACCAACCGAGGTCGCAAACCTGGAGCGGGGGTTGGAGCGGGGTTTCGAGTGCGGTTTTCCTTGGGAGGAACGCGGAGAAGATCTCGCTTCAAAGGAATTTCAAAGGTTCTCCGTTGTCCGGAAAATGTCCTACTTGCCGGCAAACGGCTCGCTCTTCATTGCGCCGTCGCGCTGTTTGATCAGGATTTGCACTTTGCTCTCCGCGGCGTCCAATTCCTGCCTGCACTGGGAGGAAAGACGCATTCCTTCTTCAAAGATCCTGATCGAATCTTCCAGCGCCAGATCGCCGCGCTCGAGCTGGGCGACGATGGACTCCAACTGCTTGAGCGATTCTTCAAAGGCCGCCAATGGGGGTGACCTCCGACTGGATGTTGGGCGCGGCGTTCACCGGTTCGCTTGCGGCTCGCGGAGGCAGAACGGCCTCCAGAATTTCCACCGCGCTGGAATAGCGGCCGAAGGGTGCGCTCACCTGGACTCCCTGAATCATGGAACGCGCCGCCACCAGCATCTCCCGGGCGATGGCGACGCCTTCGGCCCGGGCCCGTTCGGGAGCATCGGCTTTTTGCATCCGCAGCATGATCTCGTCGGGCATGGAGACGCGCAGATCGTTTTTCATGAACTCCGCATTGCGCAGGCTGGTGAGCGGCCAGATGCCGGCGATGACCGGGATCCGGAAGGCCTCGATCCTTTTCAAAAAAGTCTCCAGCAGGAGCAGATCGAAGACGGGCTGGGTGATGGCGTACTCGGCTCCGGCCTCGACCTTATAGGCGAATCTGCGGATTTCGTTGTCCAGATCCGGCGCCCCGGGATTGGCGGCCGCACCGATGGAGAAACCGGTGGAGACGCCGATGGAATTGCCTCCGATATCCAGCCCGTGATTGAGGCGGCGCACGATGTTTACCAGTCCGATGGCGTCCACGTCGAAGACCGCGGTTGCGTCCGGATAGTTGCCCAGCTTGGGAGGGTCGCCGGTCAGGCAGAGAATATTCCGGAGCCCGATCGAGGAGGCTCCGAGAAGATCGGACTGGATGCTCAAGACGTTGCGGTCGCGGCAGGTGTAATGCAGCAGCGTCTCCACCCCGGTTTTCTGCTGGATCTGGATGCATAAACTTTGCGCGCTCATGCGGGCTGAGGCGCGGGGCGAATCCGGAACGTTGATTGCATGGATGCTGCGCTCCGCCAGCATACGGGCCCCGGCCAGCTCCTTCTGGCAGTCGATCCCTTTGGGAGGGACGATCTCCACCATCGCGACAAACTCGCCGGCGGCGACCAGGGCGCCCAGCTTGGAGCGCTGGGCCAGGGGGACCGGCTTAATCTCCGTCGCGGGAGGAGCGGCGGCGGTCCGCTGCTGCGCGGTCTGCTGCGCGCCGATCGCCCGCAGAGCCGACTTCATGGCGCGAATGTGGCTGGGCGTCGTGCCGCAGCAGCCGCCGACAAATTGCACCCCGGCCCGGACGAACTTCCGGGCGAAGCTCGCCATATATTCCGGCGAACACAGGTAGATGTTTCTTCCATCCACGGCGCGCGGCATTCCGGCGTTGGGCATCGCGGCCAGGGGAAGATTTGTGGCTGCGCGCATTCGCTCTATCGCGGTCAGCACGGTCGCCGGCCCGACGCTGCAATTGCATCCGATCGCGTCGGCGCCCCATTCGGCGAGCTTTGCGGCGGCAACCTCCGGGGAGGAGCCGTCCAGGCAATTCACATCCTCATCCACCGTCACCAGAACCAGAACCGGAAGGCCGGGCGCCGCTTCCCGGGCGGCCAGCAGCGCCTGTTGCGCTTCATTCAAGGCGGAGACGGTTTCGATGATGAGCAGATCCGCTCCGCCCTCGGCCAAGCCCAGAACCTGCTCGGCGTAAAGCTCGCGGGCTTCGTCCAGCCCGACTTTACCCAGCGGTTCGAGAAACACGCCCAGCGGGCCGATGGAGCCGGCCACCCAGGCCTCGCCGCTCTGCTTCTCGGCCAATTGGCTCACCGCCTTGCGCGCCAGTTCGGCGCCGGCGCGGTTGATCTCCCGCACCTTGTCCCGCAGGCCGTAGCGCTGCAGGCGGATTCCGTTGGCGCCGAAGGTGTTGGTTTCCACGATCTGGGCCCCGGCCTGCAAATACTCCTCGTGCACCAGCCGCACCAGTTCGGGTTGGGTCAGGTTCAGCTCGTCGAAGCATCGATTGATAAAGATGCCCCGCTGGTACAGGCTGGTCCCCATCGCCCCGTCGCACAGCACGGTGCGCCTTCCGAAAATGCTCTCCAACCGGTCGCTCATGGGCTTGTCTACCGAGTATGCTATGCCAGCCGCACCGCGAAAACCAGCCGCCCGTTTGTTATACTTGGCCATTCCCGCAAGTGAGCTGCGCTGGCATTTTGGGTGAGGTTTTCGTTTGAAAAAGAGAGGTCTTCGGTCGTACCCCGCCGTCTGCATGCTTATCGGTGTTGCCCTCATTTTGATTGCCGGGTGCGGCCAGTCGTATTATTTCGGGGGCCGCGCGCTTCCCCCGAGCGGAATTCTCAACCGGGTGATGATCGCCATTCAGAACGTGGGAATCACGGGCTCCGGCTCGCTGGCGATCGTGGACGGCTATTACGACATTCGCCATAGCTTCAACAATATAACGCCCTCCTTCGCCATCAGCGGCTATTCGGCGCCGGACCCGATCACCATTCAAAACATGCCGGAGCAGCAGTTGGGAGCCGTCTACGCCGCCGGGAACGGCACGTTTACCCTGGTGAATTACGGTAGCGAAAGCCAGGTCAGCGCGATCAGCGGCCTTGCCGGCCTTTCGTCCAGCATCTTTATCTCCCGCGACCAGAACTATGTCTTTGCCGCCAGCCAGCAGTCCCAGGTGCTTACGGTGATCGACCGCACGCTTTCCGTGGGTGGAACTTATACCCTAAACGTGCCCAACGTCTGGCGGGTATCGATAAATCCCGGGGCCACCGTGGCGCTGGCCTTCGCGGAGAATAGCAATGCGCTCTATCGGGTCTTCAAGCTGCAGGCCAATCAAGCGCCGCCGTCGAATGCGGTGGACTGCGAGCCGCAAAACCTGCCGGTGTACTGCGTGATTCCGGTCCCTGGCTCCTTCGACCGGCCCATAAAGGCCGTTTTTTCCTCCGACGGCACAACCGCGTACGTGCTGAATTGCGGGCCGGAATGCGGCGGAAAGCAGGCCTCGGTCAGCTTTTTGCCGACGACCGGCCTCCTGATCCAGAGCGGATCGCCGGTGCCTCCCGGGGCGAAGACGGCGGTCACCGCGACCGTGCCGATTCCGGGCGGGGCGACCAACGCCCTGGCGACCACCAACACCCTGTATCTCGCCGGGCAGCAATTGCAGTCGGATGGCCTGTTCGCGGGATATCTGACCTTGCTGGACCTCGCCTCGCAAAAAATTTCCGGCCAGTTTCCGATCAGCGACGGCTCTCACACGCAGATGGTGATGGCCGACGACAATACGCTCTGGATCGGCTCCCAGCTCTGTGAAGACGGCCAGCGCGCGCATGAGCTTGAAGATGGCGTGGCGCTTCAGGTCGGGTGTCTCGCCATGTTCAACACGGCCAATAATTCCGTCACCATGATTGACGCCTACAAGGGTGACGCCACCGGAGTCGCCGCGGTGACCGGCCTGCACAAGGTCTATACCGCCGAAGGCGGGCAGGTCTATATCTACAGCACCACCAACGGCGCGACGCTCGACAATTCCAACGTGACGGTCACGGGGACCGCTTACGCGGTCGCTTACATCGATGCGGCCAGCGACGACGACAACACAACCTACTGAACGGAAGCGCCCGGCCGAACCGGGCGGCCGGCTCCGCGATGACCGCCAACTCCCCGATCGACGTACTCGCCATTGCCGCGCATCGCGATGACGTGGAGCAAACCTGCGGCGGGGCTCTGCTTCGCATGCGTTCCCATGGTCTGAGAACGGCGATCCTGGATCTCACCCAAGGAGAGGCCGGAACCCGGGGAGCGGCGGAGGATCGGGCGCGCGAGGCGGCGGAGGCAGCCGCGATCCTCGGCTTAAGCTGGCGCCAGGCCCTCGATATTCCCGATGGCCGAGTGGAAAATACCTGGGAAAACCGCCTGAAGGTCGCGCGCGTGGTCCGCGAGCTTCGGCCGCGGGTGGTCATCCTTCCCTACTGGGAGGCCCGTCACCCCGACCATGCCAACAGCGCGGCGCTGGGCTACCACGCCTGCTTTCTCTCGGGGCTGGCGAAGATCCGCTCCGATATCGACCCCAAGCTGCCCCCCCATCGGCCTTTCAAGATCGTCTATGCCAGCCTCTACGCCGACGTGCGCCCCAGTTTCGTCGTGGACATCACGCCGTTCATCGAGCAGCGGCACCAGGCACTGATGGCCTACTGCTCGCAATATGCAAACCAGGCCACCGGAGGCGGGCTGTTTGTCCCCGAAGAGGAGATTCGTGAGC